>JASHRB010000511.1 GCA_030037575.1 Candidatus Sulfotelmatobacter sp.
CGGTGAAGATCGTACTTGAACCCCAAGAAAACCGGGATCGCCGGCTACGGCCCGGGATGAATGTTGTGCCCGACGTATATCTGCGATGAGTAGCGCTGCGCTCACTCTCGACCAGGAAGTTTGGCGGCCGAAGTACAACCCTTGGCTGATCGCCGTCGTGGTCGCGCTCGCGGCTTTCATGGAGGTGCTGGATACCAGCATTGCCAATGTCGCCCTTCCCTACATGGCGGGAGGCCTGGGTGCGAGCAATGACCAAAGCACCTGGGTTCTCACTTCGTATCTGGTGTCGAATGCCATCGTCCTCCCGATCAGCGGCTGGCTCGCCAGCGCTTTGGGTCGGAAGCGCTTTTTCATGTCCTGCCTGGCGGTTTTTACAGCGAGTTCGCTTTTGTGCGGGCTGGCGCCCAGCCTCGGGTTTCTTCTTCTGTTCCGGGTTGTACAGGGCGCGGGCGGAGGGGGCTTACAGCCCATGGCTCAGGCCATCCTGGCGGACACGTTTCCGCCACAACAGCAGGGCATGGCCTTTGCGCTGTACGGGATCACCGCGGTCATGGCGCCGACGATTGGTCCAACCCTGGGCGGCTGGATCACGTTTAATTACTCCTGGCGGTGGATCTTCTTCATCAATCTTCCGGTCGGCATCGCCACCTTATTTCTGGTGCGGCGCTTTGTCGAAGACCCGCCTTATCTAAGCCGGCTCAAGGCGGCGGGCGTCAAGTTGGATTATGTGGGCATAGCTCTGCTAACGGTCGGCATCGGCTCTCTGCAGATTTTGCTCGACAAGGGCCAGGAGGATGATTGGTTGGGCTCGCACTTCATCACCACTCTGGTCGTGCTGGCGAGCGTGTGCCTGATCTCGCTGGTGATCTGGGAGTTGTTTCAGAAGGCCCCCATTATCGACGTGCGCATGTTTAAGAACTTCAACTTTGCGGGCGCAAGCTTGATGATGTTCATGCTGGGAATTCTGTTATTCAGCAGCCTGGTTCTGATGCCTCTGTTCCTCCAGACACTTCTCGGATACACCTCAGAAATCGCTGGACTTGCTCTTTCGGCCGGAGGCATTGTCTTGCTCATCGAAATGCCCATCACCGGCCAGCTGACCACAAAACTTCAAGCGCGCCACTTGATCGCCTTTGGCTGGCTGGCGCTGGCCGCCGCGATGTACTACTCGACCCAGCGGATTGACCTGCAAATCAGCTTTGGGGCCGCCACCTGGCTGCGCGTTGCTCAGGTCATCGGCCTGGGTTTTCTGTTTGTACCGATTTCGCTTGTGGCCTACATCGGAATTGCTCCGGAAAACAACAACGCCGTAGCTGGCATCATCAACTTCATGCGCAATATTGGAAGCAGCGTGGGAACGTCCCTGGTGACCACGTTGATTGCGCGGCGGTCTCAATTGCATCAATTAAGACTGGTGGAAAAGGCGAGAATCGATAATCCGAACTTTGTGAATTTGAGCAATGGCCTGACTCGCGCCCTGACCACTTTCGGGCTAGCAAGGCGCGACGCGGTCGCCCGCGCGTATGCGAGCATTTACCAGTCTTTGCAAGCGCAAGCCGCCACCCTGGCGTACATCGATACCTTTATGGTTCTTGCTATCGCCTCGGCCATCGTATTCTGTCTGAGCTTCGTCCTGAAGAAGAATGATCCTGGCGGCGGGGGCGTGAGAGTTGCGGAGTGAGCGTAGGGAAAGCAAAAACATGACGCGACAATTCACGGCTGTGGGAAGAGGAATCATGCTGACTCAACCCATCCTGTGCCCGACCGATTTCTCAGAGTTTCGAAGCCCGTTCCCTCATGCGTGGTCGCGGCAGAGCCCTGCCCGGCCGGTCCGGTGGCACTGCGTGTCGCGCCCGGGAAGCGGAAGTCGATGGGGTGGCCATGGGGCGGGCGGCGCTGGGGCTCTGGATCGAGCGATGTTTGGTTCAACAACCTATCGCGTGATCCGGCGGGACCAGTGTCCGGTTTCCGCGGTTCCCGTTTGAGCAGTAGGGATGACGCCCATGATCAAAATCGTTACCATCGAGCGCGAATATGGATGTGGCGGCAGCGAGATTGCGCAGTTGCTGGCCCAGCAACTAGGCTGGAAACTCTGGGACCAGTTGCTGACGGAGGAGATCGCCAGGCTTGCCCACTGTCCCAAGGCCGTCGTTGCGGCTCGCGAGGAGCGGCCCGACCCGCTCTACTACCGTTTATTCAAATCGTTCCTGCGCGGCAGTTATGAGGGCAGCATCAATGCGCCCAAGCTTAACCTGGTCGACAGCGAGACCATCCTGAAAATCACCCAGCGGGTGGTGCAGCATGCAGCGGAGAAGGGAAAGTCCGTCATTGTGGGTCGAGGGTCGCAACAGTTTCTCAAGAACCGGCCGGACACGTTGCGGGTATTTCTCTACGCTCTGCGAGAAGAGAAGCTGCGACGCCTGCTAGCGCGCGGCAAGGCACGGCCAGAAGCCGAACAGCTTGTCGATAGCGTCGACCGCGAACGCGCCGATTTCATTCAGAGATATTTCCACGTAGAGTGGCCGGATCGCGCCATTTACCACGCCATGATGAATACTGCGATCGGAGAGCAAGCGGTCGTTCAACTGATTTTGAGCACGCTGAAGACTTACGACGCTCGGATCACAGCCTGAGCGCTTGGCCGCGATTCGTGCCGCAAGCAGGTTCTTTGGCCGGAGAGAATTTCGACTTGCTGCCCGCTGGCCAGGCCCGGCTAGGCCAATCGGACTGCAGAGAAGCGCCTGCCCTGGGACGCAGCCGTGCGCCATCCGCCCTTTTTTCCGGAGCCGCGAGGAGCAGTCCCACTTCCACGAATTCGCCGGCGGACTGGCGATCAAAGATGGAATTCTTTGCCAACGCAACTTGCCATCTTCCTCGCCCAATAGGCTGCGCAAGGCTTCTTGAGCCGAAGATTTTGAGGTCGAGGGTTAACGCCCCTGCTTCCTATGGCAGCTTGCCATACTCTGATTTGGCTTGCTTGTAGATGGGGATGTCGGGATCAGCGTCTTTCCAGATGCCGAGGAAATCTTCGTAGGCGGTCCGCCCCTTGGCCAGGTCCCCTG
>JASHRB010000512.1 GCA_030037575.1 Candidatus Sulfotelmatobacter sp.
GGCGGTAGAAGAATCTCTGCGCAAGAATGGTCTACTGATACTCGACCAGCACCAAAAACAAGATGTCCTGACCCGATTCAACCCGTTGCTCCGGGTAGCGTTGGTCGTCATCCGTCAATTTTCGCCTCGCGCAACTGCTTCACCGCCGTTTCCGAGCTGACCGGCGAATAATAGACCTCCTTGAACGTATAGGAGCGCGCCTTCGCGGCGAGCACCGGCATAATCTCAATGTGCCAGTGATAGTCCTCGTCAATGGTTTTCCAGAAGCCCAGGGTTCTGGAAGGATGCAGGCTGTTCGGCGATGTGTGCAAGACAAGATGAAAGCTTTCGGTGAGCGCGCGAATTCGCTGCAGAGTGCGGCGCAGCAGAGCGGCGAGATTTACGCGCAGGCCGGGTTTCGATAAGCCCGTGCGCTCGAAGGAGGCTTCGTGGTTGCGCGGCAGAATCCAAGTCTCGTACGGCACCCGGGGAGCGTACGGTCCGATCGCGACATAATCGCCCCGGGCTTCGATGACCCTCGCCGCCCGACGCTCCTCCTGGCTCAAAATGTCGCAAAACACGCAGCGCTCTTTGCTGACGAAATATTCACGGCCGGCACGCAGCTCGTAAAGAACACGGCGGGGAACAAACATGGTCGCAGTGAGCTGCGAGGTGGGATGAGCGAATTCCTGTCCAGCGGCAGGGCCGAAATCCTTGAACAGGCTGACATATTTGATCCGCGGATCGTTCTTCAGGTCCATGATGCGCTCGGCCACGAGACGCAGGAATTGCCCGATCTCATCATCGCTGGCGCGACACAAATGGCGGTCGTGGACCGGATTTTCCACCAGCACTTCATGCGCACCGACCGAATTCATGCGGTCATAGATGCCCTCGCCACGGCGTCCCGGCTCGCCTTCAATGTGGTAAAGCGGCTTCGGATGAACTACCGCGCGCGCCGACCACCCGCTGAAACTCGGCACCGCGGCGATGACTTGGGTCGAGTTGGCCGAATCCGGACAAAATCGGCAAGAAGTTTCCGAAGATGCGCCGGCCGCGGGCTCATCGCCGGTCATGACCCAGGAACGGGTGATGGGGTCTTTTCGGAGTTCCATGTGTAAGGAGAACACCGCAACGAAATTGCGTCAACTATGATTTGAGCACGAACTCTCGATACCTCCAAGCGGTAAGCGGCTGGGAAATAACCCGGCTTCCGGCTTTGTTATAATTCGCGGCAAGCCCATTCCCACTGGAAGCGATGACCGAGCCTTCGACTCCGCTGATGCGGCAGTACGCCGCTGTCAAGAAGGAACACCCCACTGCGCTCCTGTTTTTTCGCCTGGGCGATTTCTACGAGCTGTTTTTCGACGACGCCATCGTCGCCTCCAAAGAACTCGAGATCACTCTTACCTCGCGCAACAAGGAAAAAGGCATTGCAGTTCCCATGTGTGGCGTGCCTCACCATGCGGCGGAAGGCTACATCGGCAAGCTGATCCGCAAGGGTTTTAAGGTTGCCGTCTGTGAGCAGGTAGAGGACCCGAAGCTGGCGAAGAAGCTGGTGCGGCGCGAGGTAACGCGTGTGGTCACGCCCGGCACGGCGGCGGATTCCTCACTGGGCTCGGAGGAAAACAATTTCCTGGCCGCGCTTGCCCGGGTGGGAGACCGGGTGGGATTCGCGGCGCTCGATCTTTCCACCGGCGAATTTCGCGCGACCGAATTTTCGGGCGAGAATGCGCTGCGCCGCGTGCAGGAGGAATTGGAACAACTGCGCCCGAAAGAACTCCTGTACGGGTCATCTGCTCCGTTGTTTGAAAAGCCCAGCGCTCCCGCGAAACCCTCACAAAACCCCGCTGCGCGCGACGACCGGGGGCGAGCGTTGCCACCGGGCTCATTCCCATGCACCGAGACTCCGCTGGAAGATTGGATCTTGGCGCCGGATCACGCGATTCCGCTGCTCGAAAACCATTTTGGAGTGTTGTCTCTGGAAGGATTCGGATTGTCGGGGCGCACGGCCGCGGCTGCGGCCGCCGGAGCCATTCTTTATTATGCGCGATCGACCCAGCGCGGCTCGCTTGACCACGTGGATCGCATTGGCTGGTATGAACGGCAGAACTGCCTTGTGCTCGATGCGGTCACCGTCCGGAACCTGGAGCTGATCGATCCGTTGTTCGCCGGCTCCGATGCCGGAGTTACGCTGTTTCGTTCGATTGACGCCACCCTCACTCCGATGGGCAAGAGGTTGCTGCGGGCCTGGCTGCTGCGGCCTTCGCTCGACTTTTCAGAGATCAACGCCCGCCTCGATGCGGTGGAAATGGGGGCCAAGAATACGATTGCGCGCGAAGAGCTGCGGCGCGCGCTCGATGGCGTGCTCGACCTGGAGCGACTTTTGAGCCGGGTGACGCTGGAGACAGCGAACCCGCGCGACGTGCTGGCGCTTGCGGCGTCGCTTACGAAGATCCCGATGGTCAAACTCGCGCTCACCCACTTGATTTCTGCGCGACTGAACACGCTGCATGGCTCGCTCGACGAACTCGCGGACCTTCGCAATCGAATCGGAACAACGATCGTGGCCGAGCCGCCGTTGAGCTTCAGCGAAGGCGGCGTCATCGCCGCCAGAGTAGACCGCGACCTCGACGAACTGCGCGAGCTCTCGCGCAGCAGCAGGCAGGTACTGGCACAGATCGAAGGGCGCGAGCGCGAGCGCACCGGCATCGGCTCCCTCAAGGTTAAGTTCAACTCGATTTTTGGCTATTACATCGAGGTTTCGAAGCCAAACTTGCATCTGGTTCCACAGGATTACCAGCGCAAGCAAACGCTGGTGGGCGCGGAGCGGTTTAGCACGGCCGAATTAAAAGAGTATGAAAGCAAGATTCTTGACGCGCAGGAGAAAATCGTTGAGATCGAACGGCGGTTGTTTGCCGAACTGCGCAGCGCAATTGCCGCTGAGGCCAGGCGAATCCGGCAAACTGCGCTCGCTCTGGCGGAAGTGGATGTACTGGCTTCGCTGGCGCACATGGCCGCGCTGCGAAATTATTGCCGCCCGCGTTTCATCTCTTCGGATGAGGATGACGCACAGCCGACTGGCACGGGCGAACTGGAAATCATCGCGGGCCGGCATCCCGTGATCGAGCAGCAAGAGATGGCCGGCGGCCGGGAGCGCTTCGTGCCCAACGATCTTTATCTGAACTCGACTACGCACACGATTCTGCTGCTCACTGGACCGAACATGGGCGGCAAATCGACCTACCTGCGGCAGACCGCGCTGATCGTAATTCTGGCGCAGATGGGATCGTTCGTTCCCGCGCGCTCGGCGCGGTTGAGCGTCATCGACCGCATTTTTACCCGCATCGGTGCGAGCGACAACCTCGTTCGCGGCCGCTCGACCTTCATGGTCGAGATGACAGAAACGGCCGCCATCCTGCACACGGCTACACCGCGGTCTCTGGTTCTCTTGGACGAGGTCGGTCGCGGTACGGCAACCTATGACGGCCTGGCGATCGCCTGGGCAGCGATCGAATATTTGCACGCGCATGTGCGCGCCAAGACATTATTTGCCACGCACTACTTCGAGCTGACCGAGTTGGCCGAACAGCTTTCCGGTTTGAAAAATTACCACGTCTCGGTGAAAGAGACCGGCGGTGGAGTTGCTTTCCTGCGCAAGGTCGAGCCGGGAGCGGCAGACCGCAGCTACGGCATAGAAGTTGCCAAGCTGGCGGGACTACCAAGCGAAGTGATCGTGCGGGCGCGCGAGGTTCTCACCGAGCACGAATCGGCCGAGCGCGAAATGACGGGCCATCTCTCGCCCGGAGCTGAGCCTCCGGCCGCACAGTTGACCATCTTCACACCGTTGTCCCAGCCCGTGCTCGACAAACTGCGCGAGGTGGATCTCAACCGGCTCACACCTTTGGAAGCACTGAATCTGCTGGCGAAATTGAAGAAGGAAATTTAGGCGGGCATATGAGATCCAGCCGATAATCTTATTTGATGACCGTGCGACCTAAGGCAAGCTGCTTCCCGGAAATCGGCCAACT
Organism: Candidatus Sulfotelmatobacter sp.; assembly: GCA_030037575.1. Classification (GTDB taxonomy): domain Bacteria; phylum Acidobacteriota; class Terriglobia; order Terriglobales; family Acidobacteriaceae; genus Sulfotelmatobacter. The sequence continues at coordinate 4,011 of JASHRB010000512.1, forward strand.
CCTCATCGTCGGCTTCGAAGGCACGCAGTTGGCGCCGCGTCTTGCTTCCCTGCTTACTCGTCTGCAGCCCGCCGGGGTCATCCTGTTTGCGCGCAACATCCAATCGGCGCAGCAAACCTGGGAGCTGCTTCGCGACTGCCAGCGGTGCGTTTCCCAGCAGCTGTTCGCCTGCGTCGATCTCGAAGGGGGGACCGTCGACCGCCTTCGCGACGCGCTGAGCCCTGCGCCCTCGGCGGCAGATGCTTTCGCCGCTGGTGGGCGCACGATCTTCTGCAAGCACGGGCAGTTGATAGGCGAAAGCTGCCGCGCGTTTGGATTTAACCTGAATTTCGCCCCTGTGCTCGATCTCGCTTGTGAAGCATCGCGCAAAGTCATGGCTTGGCGAACAGTCTCCGCCAATCCTCGCGAAACAGCCGCATACGCTCGCGAGTTTTTGGCTGGACTGCGCGCGGCTCGCGTTCTGGGTTGCGGCAAACATTTTCCCGGCCTCGGGGAGGGCGAGCTAGACAGCCACCATCAGCTGCCGGTGATCGAAAAATCTCTAAAGCAGCTTT
>JASHRB010000513.1 GCA_030037575.1 Candidatus Sulfotelmatobacter sp.
AGGAGATTATGCGCAACGCCGCCGGCACTCTGAAGCGCATCACACTCGAACTCGGGGGAAAGTCTCCCAACATTGTTTTCGCCGATGCTGAGATCGACAACGCGGTCAAAGGCGCGATCACTGGAATTTTCTACGGCAAGGGCGAAGTGTGCAATGCGGGTTCACGGCTGTTCCTTGAAAGCAAAGTAAAAGATGAATTTACCGAGAAGCTGGTGGCGCGCGCCGCGAAAATGCGGCCCGCCGACCCTCTCGATCCGAAAACGCGGCTCGGTGCGATCGTCAGCCAGGATCAGATGAACACCGTGCTGGCCTACATCGAAGCCGGCAAAAAGGATGGCGCGAAGTTGGTCGCCGGCGGCAATCGCGTTTCGGTGGATGGCGGCAAAGGATTTTTCATCGAGCCGACAATTTTCGGCGATGTCAAAAACGACATGAAGATCGCCCGCGAAGAGATTTTCGGCCCGGTGCTCTCAGTGCTCACATTCGACGACATCGACGAAGTCATCGCGCAGGCCAACAACAATGCTTATGGACTCGCTTCCGCCCTGTGGACGCGCGATGTGAAAAAAGCTCACACCGTTTCGCGGCGTCTGAAAGCCGGAACAGTTTGGATCAACACTTACGGATTGATGGATGCGTCACTGCCGTTCGGCGGTTACAAGAGTTCGGGCTTTGGCCGCGAGCTGGGCGCGCACGCAATGGAGCACTACACGGAGATGAAGACCGTTTGGCTAAACACGACATAAGCGCGGTTAGCGGTAGCAATTGGCAATTCCAATTTCGCCTTTGCTAAGAGATAGTGCCAATTGCGCAGCGCTTTGAAGGAAATCATCGCAAGGAAACGGAGTACCTCATGCCGGGGAAAGTGGCAAAAATCGGAACATTCAGTGATTGGGTCGGCCTGTTCAACGACTGGCGCAAAGATATTGGCGTCAATACGAAAGATATTGAGGCCTTCAACTTCGACACGCTTTATGGCGCGATCGATACCGATGAGATCGAGTTCGGCTCGTATAAGGGGCGCCGTAAGTGGGAAAACCTGCGGCAAATTCCCACCCAGCAGATGCGCGACGCGCTGATGAACATGATTGTGTATCAGGGAGACACCGAATTCGCGAGCGTCGAGCAGCAGCGGAATCTGCTGGAAAATGCCCCGACGGACTGGGACCGCCGCGCGATCGCGCGCGTGATGATTGAAGAGATGCGCCACGGCTGGCAGATGTGCGCGCTGCTGATCGATCACTTCGGCTATTCAGGCAAAGTTGAAGCGCAAAAAATGCTCGAGCGCCGCGCCTTCGAAAACAAGCGGCTGCTCGGTGCATTCAACGTCGATGTCGACAACTGGATGGATTTTTTCACCTACACTGACTTCGTCGACCGCGACGGAAAATTTCAGCTGCAGATGCTGAAGTATTCCGCCTTCGCGCCGCTCGGACGGTCGATGTCGTACATGCTGCGCGAAGAAGCTTTTCACATGGGCACGGGCAACGACGGAATTCGGCGCGTGGTCGAAGCGGGTGTGCTGCCCGCGTGGCTGATTCAGAAGTATCTCAACAAGTGGATTTCAAGCTCGTACGACCTGTTCGGAACCGATCACTCCTCCTCGGCGCACTGGGCGTACGTGTGGGGCATCAAAGGCCGTTATGACGAGCCCAAGAACGACAAGGCCGCCGACCTGGACGATCTCAACGATTACAATCGCCATCTCTATCGCGAAGAAGTGGCCGGATTGATCGAGCGCTTCAACAACTCGCTCAAGCTGGGAGAGCCCAAGCTTTATGCCCCCGATATCAAGTTCAATCGCTTCATTGGCCGCTGGGCGAACCAGAAATTTCATGCCAAAACGGGGGAGCCGCTCGATGATCGCGGGTATGAAGAGCACATGAAGGAATACATGCCGGGTATGGAAGACCGCAAATTGTTGCTCGACATCATCGAGAGGGAAAAGAAATGGATTGCGGAAAAGACCGGAGCGCGCGATCCGCTGGCCTCGATTGGGGAAGTAAGAAAGTCGGCGATTAACTTGTAACGGTTCTTTTCACCGCAGAGCCGCAGAGAAACGAATAACGATGGTTCTCGCAGAATCCAAGCCTGCCCGACTGGCGCTCGACGTTGGGGACGCGGTGGCGCGGATCGCTCTCCGAAATGCTCCGCTGAACGTCATCGATATTCCAATGATGGAAGAGCTGGCGGAGACGCTGGCCGCAATTGAGCGCCAGGCGAGTATAGCAGTGCTGGTGCTGAACGGCGAAGGCCAAGCTTTTTCTGCGGGTGTTAACGTTGCGGATCACGCCGCCGACCAAGTCGAATCGATGTTGCAGAAGTTTCACGCGGTGATTCGCGCTTTGGTTGCGACGAAAAAAGTTACCATCGCCGCGGTTCACGGCAATTGCCTGGGCGGCGGAGCAGAGTTGGCGATAGTCTGTGACATGGTGTACACCGCCGATTCTGCGCGCTGGGGATTTCCGGAGATCAAGCTGGGATGTTATCCGCCTGTGGCTTGCGCCGTGCTGGGAGCTCTTGTCGGGCAGAAGCGGGCATTAGAGTTGATTCTGACCGGTCGCACGATCAGCGGAAGCGAATCGGCGAAGATCGGCCTGGCAAATCGCGCGGTGCCTGAGCCGGAGCTTGCACCTGTCGTCGAGCAGACCGTTCGGGAGTTGACCCAGCTCAGTTCGGGGTCCTTGGCGGTGACAAAAAAAGCCTTCTTCGCATGGGATGCGGTGCATTTCGACCGGGGCCTGGCCCGGGCGGAGAAGATTTACCTGGAAGATTTGATGAAAACCGACGACGCGCAGGAAGGAATTCGCGCGTTCATGGAAAAGCGTCCGGCGAAGTGGGCAGGAAAGTGACTGGAACATCCAATGGATTATGAAATCACGCCCGAAGAAGTGAAGATGAAACTGGGCCGGGACGACAACTTCCTGTTGCTCGACGTCCGCGAGCCTTGGGAATTGGAACGCTCGTATATCGATGGCGCGAAGCTGATGCCGATGGGCGAAGTTGCGGCGCGTGCACATCAGGAACTCGATCCCGAAGATCACATCGTCGTGATCTGCCATCGCGGAGTGCGTTCGATGAGCGTCACGGCATGGCTGCGGCAGCAGGGATTCGAGAAAGCGCAATCCATGCGCGGCGGCATTGATGCCTGGTCCCGGACTGTGGATGCCAGCGTGCCGCTGTATTAAAAAGGCCACCAACTGCGAGCTATGAGCTTCGGGCAAAATTGCGGATTTTGTTCTGATTGCTCCTAGCAGCGAGCCCGCAGTTTACAGCGCAAAATGAAAAAAGAACTCGTCGAACTCAAAGTCAACGGTCGCATCCACGAGCTTGCCGTCGAGCCGAGCGCGCTGCTGCTTGATGTCCTGCGGCGCGATCTTGGCCTGACTGGCTCGAAGCGCGCCTGCGATGATTCCTCCTGCGGAGCGTGCACGGTTCTGGTCGATGGAGTTGCCATGCTTTCGTGCACGCTGCTGGGGGCGAGCTGCGCAGGATCAAACATCACGACGATCGAAGGCGTGAGCGACCATGGCAGCCTGGCGGCGATTCAGAAAGCTTACGGCGATTGGGGCGGGGCGCAGTGCGGCTACTGCACGCCGGGGTTCGTGATGACGGTGAAGTCCCTGCTGGCGGAAAATCCTGATCCGACGGAGGAGGATGTCCGCCGTGCGTTGAGCAGCAATCTTTGCCGTTGCACGGGATACAACCAGATGTATGAGGCGATCAGAGCGGCGGTCGCGGCGGAGCAAAAAGGCATCGGCGCGGCAGACCGCTAAAAGAAGCGGGTTCCTCGACTTGCCGCCGGCGCGCGCTCCGGCTGCGCTCGAAGCGACAGGAATGAAAAGTCGCCAAGCTGGGAGCGCAGTAGGTTGAAGCGCTGACTTTTGAAAAGGCAAACGCTAACTTCTGAGATTGGGGGAAAATGAATAACGGATTCTCCATCATCGGCAAGCGCACCGCGATGGTCGACGCGGCGGAAAAGACTACGGGCGCGGGGAAATATACCGACGATCTGAGCGGGCCCGGAATGCTGATTGGCAAGATTCTGCATTCGCCATATCCACACGCGCGAATCAAGAGCATCGACACGCGTCGCGCCGAGCATCTCGATGGAGTGATTGCGGTCGCGGTGGGCCAAGATGCGCCCAATCCTTTTGGGATTCTTCCTGTGGGCCACGACGAATACGCGCTCGCCCTCGATAAAGTTCGTTACGTCGGCGACAACGTTGCGTGCGTGGTCGCGGTTTCGGAAGCAATTGCCGAAAAGGCGCTTGCGCTGATCGACGTCGAATACGCACTCCTGCCCGCTTACTTCGATCCCGAACAGTCGATGAAAGCGGAAACCGATCTCATTCACGATCACAAGACGCACAACATCGAAAAAGATTATCACCACGTTTTCGGCGATCCGGATAAAGGATTCAGCGAGGCCGATCAAATCGCCGAAGCGCGCTTCATCGCAAATGAAGTCACGCACGCCGCTATGGAGCCGCATTCAACGCTGGCGTCGTTCGAACTTGATCCGCATACGGGCCAGCCCGGACGCTTGACCGTCTGGTCTTCGACGCAGGTTCCGTACTATCTGCAGCACAAGCTTTCCCTCGTTCTGGAAATGCCGATGCAGCAGATTCGAGTGATCAAGCCGCTGGTGGGGGGAGGATTCGG
>JASHRB010000514.1 GCA_030037575.1 Candidatus Sulfotelmatobacter sp.
AAGGCCAGCAGAATTGAGGCCGTCGCATTGATGGTCATCGAGGTGGAGATTTTCGTAAGATCGATTCCCGAGAACAGCCGTTCCATGTCCTCCACCGAATCAATCGCTACGCCGACCTTGCCCACTTCGCCCGCGGCGAGCGCATGGTCGGAATCCATTCCGATCTGCGTGGGCAAATCGAAGGCCACGGAGAGTCCGGTGGTCCCGTTCGCCAGTAAATATTTGTAGCGCTTGTTCGACTCCTCCGCGTCGCCCATTCCGGCGTATTGGCGCATGGTCCACAGGCGGCCGCGATACATAGTGGCCTGCACGCCGCGGGTGAATGGATATTCGCCGGGATAGCCCACTCCGTTTTCATAGTCCGAGCCCTCCAGGTCGGCAGGGGTGTAGAAAGGCTTTACCGGAATGTGAGAGGAAGTTTCGACGCTGGCTTCGCGGATCTCCGGGGCTTTGGTGGCATCCGCCATGGTCGTTAACTCCTTGATCGCCCTTTTCATCTCGGTCCGTCGCTCACCGCGCGCTACCTCTGCTTTTCTGCCGAACCCGCCAGAACGAACTCACGCCGAACCAGGCGAACGTAGCTGTGAAGCAAATTGCAAGCGCCACCCGTCCAAAGCCAATCTTCCCTGCCTGGTATCTCGCATATTCGTGCGCCAGGGCGACGCCGCCGCTGCTGGCCATCACCAGGAAAACAAGTCCCGTAACTTCAAGCCACAATTGGTGCAGCACGCGGCCCACGGCCCGCGCGGTGGTTGCCAGGGCGCCGGAGAGCGCTCGCAGGGTCCGGCTTCGCTGGGCCTGCTGAGTCGCGATCCGCGCCGCTACCCCTAACTTTTGTCCAGTCGAGAACTTACTCACGGCTCGATTTTAACAGCGTGCGGCGCTACAATGACGCAAAGCGGCGTTGGGTTCAAACCGTTGCCGAACGGCCGGCATCTAAATATCGGCGGGTGACCTTTTTGGCCATCGCGAGGGGGTGATCGGGGGACATGTGGACCAACAACTAAAACAACTGATGAAAGAACTCGGCGAGGCCATCAATGAGTCTCTGTCCGATTCCGAACAGATCGCCGAGGTCGTCTCCCGCATTAAAGATGGCGGCTATGATATTTTCCTTGTGCTCGAAGCCACAATCGGCGTGAGCAAGCAAGGCGACAAAACTTCCGACAGCACTTCGCTGGTCACTACGCTCTCGACAAATCCCGAATTCAAAATCAGCGAGCAGGACCTGAAGTTTCTGAAATCTCTGCGCATCAAAATCGAAGAAGAAAAATAAGCCGGAGCCCGGTACTTCCACTTCGGACGCCTTGTGCCTTATTGGATTGGCTTTGTCAGCTCGCCGTAAGAGCCCCAGACTCCAACCATCGCGATGGGATTATGAAAATCGGCAACGCTCTTCCCTGTGCTACCATCTACTGTTTTTCAGGATTCCTCCATGAAAGACACGCTCGGAGTCCTTCTCGCTGGCGGTGCCGGTGAGCGACTCTATCCTCTTACCCGCGATCGAGCCAAACCGGCCGTCACTTTCGGAGGAATGTATCGCATCATCGACATCACGCTTTCCAATTGCCTCAACTCCGACCTGCGCCGCGTCTACATTCTCACCCAATACAAAGCGTTATCGCTGAACCGCCACATCCGCGAAGGATGGAACATTCTGGGCCGTGAAGTTGGTGAGTTCATCGAAGTGCTGCCCCCGATGAAACGGGTCAGCGACCAGTGGTATCAAGGCACCGCCGACGCCGTCTATCAAAACATTTATTCCATCGGCTCCGAGCAGCCGCAATACGTGCTGATTCTCTCCGGCGATCACATCTACAAGATGAATTACGGCAAGATGCTGAAGCAGCACAGAGACTCGGCCGCGGACATCACGCTGGCCACCATTCAGATTGATCTGGCAGAGACTCCACGTTTCGGCGTGGTCGATGTGGATAAAGACGGCCGCATTAATGGATTCGAGGAAAAGCCGAAGGAAACCAAACTTCGAGCTCCATGGAACCCGGAAAAGGTTGCCGGATCGATGGGCGTGTATTTGTTCAACGCCGACGTGCTGATTCCCGTGCTGTTAAAGGACGCCGAAGATCCGCAATCCAGCCACGATTTCGGAAAAGACATTCTGCCGAAGATGGTCGACGATTACCGCGTTTTCGCTTACGACTTCATCGATGAGAACAAAAAGGAAGCGCTGTACTGGCGCGATGTTGGCACTCTGGAAGCTTATTACGACGCGAACATGGATATCGTTTCCGTCTCACCCATTTTCAATCTCTACGATCACGACTGGCCTATCCGAACGCACCAACGGCAGTACCCGCCGGCAAAGTTCGTCTTTGCGGAAAAAGATCGTACCGGAACCGCGCTCGATTCCATCGTATCGAATGGCTGCATCGTCTCCGGCGGAACGGTGCGCAATTCCGTTCTGTCACCCGATGTAAGGGTGAACTCGTATTCGGAGGTCGACTCATCCATACTTTTCTCGCACGTCGCTATCGGGCGCCATTGTCGCATCAGCCGCTGCATTATCGACCGCAACGTCCACCTGCCCGAGGGCACAACCATCGGCTACGACACCGAAGCCGACCGCTCGCACTATTTCGTAACCGAAAGCGGCATCACCGTAGTGACGCGCGACTATTCGCTTTTCGAGAACCCGGTGACGGTCGACTACTTCACCAGCGAATAAACCGACCTGATCCGGTTCCTCGGGGCCGCCTACGAAGCGCCTTTTACAAACGTGGGCTCGATCGTCGTTTCGGTAGGATTTACGAAACGCCGACGCACAAGACCGGGCACGCCGCTAGTGGCCTGGCGAGCTTTTTCGAATCCTTCTGCGGGCAAGAACACAGATGGTTGCCTTATCCCTTACTTCTTCAGTTTGGTCAACGCAACGCTGACCGCGACTGCCATCGACCGCCTTATGGTTTGGCGGTGGCCCAAGCATCTTGCCGGATGACCCTGCCCTGCCAGATCAGAATTTATAAATCAGAGCGAGCTCCATCTCGCGAGGCGTCGTCAGCGTTTGACTGTAGTTTCCGAACGTGCTCGCTGAAGTCACCTCGTCTTGACTCGAGTAAATGTCGAAGCGGGACGAATTGGTCACATTGAAGACGCTCCAGCGGAACTGCAGCGCCTGCTTCTCTGTGCGCGGAATCCGCCAGCTCTTGGACAGATTCATATCCACCCCGAGGAAGCCATCACCTCGAATGGGATTGCGAACGCCACTTTCGCCGGGAAAGGCATAAGTGAAACCGGTGTCCGCGACGGCGGCATTCTTGAATACATTGGGCTGTCCGTTGGTGATCGTCGTGCCCGTGGTGATCGGTTTCCCGGTCAAATCTGCCCAGCCCATTTCATCCCAGTTGGTTGGAAAATCAAGGCCGCTCATATATGCGCTGAAGGGGAATCCCGAGGTCCAACGCGCGGTCCCTCCTAACTGCCAGCCGCCAATCGCGGCATCGACTCCTTTGCTCACGTTCCCGCCGAAATCCTTACCCCGGCCAAAGGGTAGCTCGGCGACCCAGTAGCCATTGATTTGATGCCGCAGATCGTAATCGCTCGGGGCGTACATCTGACTGGGATCCCACGAGTTGATGATGCTGTCGGTAAGATACTGGACGCCGCGTTCCGCCTCCGACTCAAGATCTTGCGACTTGCTGTAGGTATAGTTGAGCCCGAACAGGAGGCCGTGCGACGTCTGCTTATGCAGACCGATTTGCAGGGCGTTGTAGTTCGAGTAGCCGATCGAACGCCAGTCCCATAGCGAGGAGAACTGGCTGTTGTAGAAACTGTTCAACCCCGTTCTGGGGGTGGTCACGAGGCCCAGCACGTCGATGTAATAGAGTGCGGATGTTTCGTTGTAGAGATTGCCGCAGCCGGGGCCGAAAACGTCATACACCGCGGTCAGCAGGCTTGCGGTGGTCGCCCCGGTTGAGCAAATAAGCGTATAGCCGGAGGATTGTGGCGTCAGCATATCCTGCCAGTATTTCGCTGTGGGTCCGATGGTTGAAGCGTTGATGCTGCTTTCGGGGACACCCGCGCGCCAGAGTGTCGACAGCTGCCTTGCTGCCGAAAAGTAGTCGATCCCGGATTTCGGATCCACCAGGTCCAGCGGCTCTGCGACATCCGACAGGCCGAGCGTGCGGTGAGCGAAGTGCCCCACATAGGCTACGTCCAGAGTCATACGTCCAGGCAGTTGCCGCTGAATCGAGAGATCAATGGCGTACGAATAAGGCGTCTTGAGGGATTGATCAATGCCATTCCCAATGGCTTCTATACTCGGATAGGTGACCGGAAAGGTTGATGGTGGGGCTGGCTGTAGCAGGCTGGTTGGGATCGTGTTGATATTGGTAAGTCGAGGGGCTGTGGCCGCCGTCAAGGTACCGAAAGAACTCTGGATCGTCGACGAGAGGCCAAACGTGCCGGTTTCGTCATAGCTCAGAGCCAGCGCCGGTCCGAAGTTGTCGTAGTACATGCCAGCACCGGCCCGAATCACGGTCTTGTCCTCACCCAAAAACCCCTTCAGCCAGCCCGAATCGGCGCGCGGCGTCCACGCCACCCCTAAACGCGGCGCGAAGTTCTTGGTCTGCGCAGAGTACAAACCCGGCCTTCCATAAACGGACCCAGCCGGTTGGAACTTGATCGGCGCATCCTGATTGGAGGGAATGCCTTCCTTTGCGTGGAGGGCGCGCAGATTGAACCAGTTCCCCATGTTTACCGAAGGCGTCACTTCCTGCCCGTTGGTTTCGGTGATGGGCGTCATCAGTTGATAGTTCAGACCGTAGGTGAGCGAAACGTTGGGCCGCACTCTCCAGGTATCCTGGAAGAAGATGCTGTACGTGTCGGTTGCCCAGTGACGCTGAATCGGGGCTCCCTGCGCCAGCGGAGTCGCGGCGGTAGTGTTGGTGATTTTGTAGTTGTACTGAGAAAAGCCTTCGGTGACCATGCCCATCAGGTCCACCAGCGCCGTGTCGTAGTTCCCGTCGAAACCCTGGGCAACGGCAGGAAAGCAGGGGCCGGTGTTGGGGGCACAGCCGTAGGTGGGATTGAGAGGGCTGGGTGTGCCGGCGAAGCCGTTGTACTCGAGCCAATCGGGATTAGCCAGAGCGTAGCTGAAAGAGTCGGTCTGGTTGTCGCTGCTTCGGCGAATGAACAGGATGTTGGCGCCGAACTGCAAGTTGTGCGATCCCTTTTGCCAGGTGAGCGT
>JASHRB010000515.1 GCA_030037575.1 Candidatus Sulfotelmatobacter sp.
TCAGTCTGTGCTGAGCGCGCAGCACGCGAAGATTGTTCTTCATTGGTACCGCCGGGCCGCGAAGTGGCGATACGCTCCCTCGATGGTCGCCAGGATAACGGCGACGACAAAGAACGGCATCCAAGAAAGCACCTTGCGATCGAGTGGCCAGCGTGGCGAAACTGCATACCCCACCGCCCCGGCCCACAGCCATAGCAGTACGCCAAGCGAATAGGCCCACGCCAAACCCTCCAGTTCGATCCGGCGCGTCAACTCGTCCAGACTCAGGTGGTACCTCCTCTTTTCGAGTGCGTAACAGGTACAGAGCGCGGCGGGCAGGAATAGAGTAACCGTCCCCATAAGGGGTTCCGGCTGCATGTGCGCGACCGCTCTGATCAGCGCCCATACCAGCATGACGCCACAAACGATCCTGTTGGACAAAATCAGCCCCTTTCCGCTGCTGTCCGGGTGCCGAAGGTGCCGCAAGCTAACATCTCGGGTATCGGCCAGCGAGCGCCTCCACTATTCGGTTGCTTCTCCTTCATCACTGAATCAATTGTTGCCTCCAGGAATGTAAAGTATACACGACTTAATGTCGGTCAATATTTACTTTCAACCCCCGTCCGTTTGGATGCGGCTGCGCACATATCGCGAACCGCCGGATCGGTTGCGAACTCCTTGCCAAAGTCGGTGGCTAATGTCTCGTGATTGCTAATGCGTCGGCTGCAATATGTTCCGCACAGAATCCGTTTTCCGTTTCGTTCCGCCAGTGCTTTACACTGATCGTTTGAACGATGATATTCAGAAATTGATCGAGCAGGTCCGCTCGGGGGACGTGCGCGCGCTTTCGCGCGCTATCTCGACCGTCGAGAACCGTGCCCCCGGATGGTCCGATCTTCTCAAGGCGCTTTTCCCGCATACTGGCCAGGCCCGCGTGCTCGGTCTCACCGGCGCACCCGGAGCGGGCAAGAGCACGCTCGTCGATCAACTCGCGCGCTTCTATCGCAGCGAAAATCGCACCGTGGGCATCATCGCCGTCGATCCCACAAGCCCCTACTCCGGCGGCGCCATTCTCGGCGACCGAATCCGCATGCAAGAGCACTTCTCCGATCCGGGCATTTACATTCGCAGCATGGCCACGCGCGGGTCGCTCGGCGGACTCGCGCGCACCACGGCCGATGTGGCGACCATACTTGACGCTTCCGGGCGCGATCTCATCATGATCGAAACCGTCGGCGTCGGTCAGGATGAAGTCGACATCGTCCGCCTCGCCGACGTCACCATTCTGATTTTGGTTCCCGGCATGGGCGACGACGTGCAGACGATCAAAGCCGGCATCATGGAGATCGCCGATATTTTCGTGATTAACAAAAGTGACCGCGACGGCGCTGAGCACGTGGAAAAGGAAATCCGCACCCTGCAATCGCTGGCGATGCGAGCCGATGGCTGGGTTCCTCCGATTGTGAAGACAATCGCGAGCGAAGGAACGGGGATCGACGAACTGGAAGCAGCTATCACCGAGTACGAAGCTTATTTAAGCAAGAAAAATTTGACGCTGAGCAAGAGCGCCGAGAACTGGCAGGAGCGTCTGGTCGAAATGCTGCGCGATGCCATGCTCGAAAAAGCCCGCGCGCAGTTCAACGATGGCAATCTAGCCGGTCTCGCGTCAGAAGTTGCCGAGCACAAACGCGATCCGTATTCATTGGTAGAAGAGATCGCGGGGAAAGTCGGCAAGTAAAAGCAGGTTTCTCGCGCATTCTCGCCTCATCGCGGCTGCGAACGGCTGGGAATGGCAAACTTTTGGTCGTGGGTATTCGTATAGAAACGAAATCGCCGGAAATGGAATTCAACATCGACCATCTCGGCATTGCGGTGAAGTCGCTCGCATCGGCGAAGTCGATCTACGAAAAACTCGGGCTAAGCATTTCTCCCGAAGAAACCGTGGAGCAGGAGCGCGTGCGCGTCGTAATGATTCCCGTGGGCGCGAGCCGGCTGGAATTGCTGGAAGCGACTTCGGAAGATTCGACGATCGCCAAATTTATCGCCAAGCGCGGCGAAGGCCTGCATCATGTGTGCCTGCGCGTGCCGGATCTACCCGCCGCTGTCGATCGCTTGAAGAAAGATGGTGTGCGCCTCGTGTCGGAAGAAATCAAAACCGGCGCCGGAGGCCATCAATATGTTTTCGTGCATCCTTCCAGCACCGGCGGGGTGCTGCTTGAGTTGGTGCAGGAATAGCGAGTATACAACTCGGAGTTGTGCGGACCGGTGCGCGATGAGGGTCTCAGTTTGCCGGCTGACCGTCGGATTCCCTGCCCCGCTGGGGAAAGCACGGGCTCGGAATGACGCCGCATTAGCCGCGGAGTTCACATCGGGCCGTCATACTCAATGATCGAGGTAACGCCCGATGCGAGTGGCGCAAGAAAATTTCAGCAGCTAACATTTCCATGCTTCTTCTCGCTATCGACACTTCCGGCAGGCAAGGCGGCATCGCGCTGGCGCGAGTCGAAGAACACGACGCCCCGAGCGAAATCGAGATTATCGAGATCATGCCGCTGATCGGGGGAACTTTTTCCGCACAATTGATTCCGCAGATTTCCACGTTGATTTCGAGCAACGGCTACACCAAGGATGCCATCGGTGCATTCGCCGTCGTTTCGGGGCCGGGATCGTTTACTGGACTCCGCGTCGGCCTGGCTGCGGTGAAGGCACTCGCCGAGATTTTAGCCAAGCCAATAGCCGCTCTGTCGATGCTCGAAGTTTGCGCCGCGGCAAGCGGTGTTAAAGGTAAAGTTATGGCAGCCTTGGATGCCGGCCGGGGCGAGGTTTATGTCGGCGAATACACAATCCCCTCGACTGCGCGGATGCCAGCCAGGTCAACCACCTGCGAAAAACTCGTGACGCGCGCTGATTTCCTGGCCCAGGCCAAAGCATGGAACCTCGCAACGCCGGATGCGGCGATCGCTCAAGCGGCTCAGGCGGCGGGCCTGCAGGTCACAACCATCGCTCCGATTTCTGCTGCCGAGGTCGCACGCCTGGGCTGGCGCAAAATCAGATCCGGCGAGACAGTGTCACCGATGCAATTGGAAGCCAATTACATTCGCCGCACCGACGCTGAGATTTTGGAAAAGAGCAGATCTTAGCGTGCGGGTCCGGCGAGCCAATGCATCCGACATTCCCGCCATAATGGAGTTGGAACGCGAGAGCCGGTCGGCGGCGCATTGGACGGCGGAACAGTACGCGCAAGCATTGCCGGCCGGGTCGCAACAACCACGTCCGGAACGAATCGCGTGGGTCGCCGAGGAGGGCTTAGAAGGCCAGCCGCGGGTTGCGAGCAAAGCGGCTGAAATTATGGCCTTTCTGATTGCCCGGCGAATCGACTTGGAGTGGGAGTTGGAGAACGTGGTGGTGGCAGCGCGGGTTCGTCGCAGGGGTCTAGGCTCACTCCTGATAAAGAACCTGGTGCAGGACGCAGGTCGGCTGCCGCGGGCGACCATCTTTCTTGAGGTCCGCGAATCAAATCGGGCTGCGCGTGCGCTCTATGAAGGGCTAGGATTCGAAGAAACCGGAGCGCGCAAAAACTACTATGCAAATCCCCTGGAGGATGCTATCTTGTATCGCCTCAATGTTCACTAAGTGGCTTGTTTTCTACGCGCTATCCTAGGCAGCGGTTGCACCACATTTGGGCATTGAACCGTTTTTGGGGCTATGGTAGCTTGGCCCTATAAATCCCGGTTGGAGGTCTGCTGGATGGTGACTCCGAATGATGTTCTCCTGACGGCGAACGATCAACTTCGCAAACTGGCGCAGGAGCATCTGCAGTATTCCACTCGTCTTGAATCTCTCACCCAGAAACGGTATCTCAGCGAGGACGAAAAGCTCGAAGAGGTCCGTCTCAAAAAGCTCAAACTGCGTCTGAAAGACCAGATGCAAACGATTGAGCGGCAGTATCGGCAACAGTTCGGCACGCACGTAGCATAATTTTTTGGCCATTCGCATTGCGGCGTCCGCCGCCGAGGAGCTTCTTTATCCATCTCGCCGCCTCGGAGAGCGCCTTTCTTTTTTTACAGTTGCGTTAATTTCCCTTTACGACTTCGGCAATTCGTCGCCCACATGCAATCCAGAGCTGTTTCTCTCTGCACTATAATTAACCATCCCATGGTTCGCGATGGCTACTATTACGGGCTCGGCTTGCTTGCCGCCGCGTTGGCGGTCGGTTGGTTCACGCGGCCGGCCTGGGGCGTGATTCCGGTATTGCTCGCGCTTTTTTTTCTGTGGTTCTTCCGCGATCCAGAGCGCGTCGTTCCCGGAGAGGCGGGCTTGGTTGTATCCCCGGCGGATGGCAAGGTCACGGACGTTTCGTTGGTCACGGAAGATGGCGAAAGACGCGCTCGCATCAGCATTTTTCTAAGCGTCTTCGATGTGCACGTGAACCGTTCTCCGATTACGGGAGTCGTCAGCGACGTTCGCTACCGGCGGGGAAGGTTTCTCAACGCCATGAACGAAGCTTCCGCCGAGCAAAACGAGCAGAATGTGGTTCGCGTGGAAGGCGACGGCCAAACGGTAGTCTTCAAACAGATTGCCGGGATGCTGGCGCGCAGAATCGTTTTCGACAAGAAAGTCGGGGATGGCGTGGAGCGCGGCCAGCGCGTGGGATTGATCAAGTTCGGCTCGCGGGTTGATGTGCTGTTCGACGCCGCCGCAAGGGTGCAGGTGAAAGTGGGAGACCAGGTTCGCGGCGGTGCAAGCGTTCTCGCACAGTTGCAGCCGAGAGACAGGCTGGCTGCGGCAGGCTATGCCGCCACCGAAAGGCCCCGTCCATGAGCAACCAAGCGACAGGCTCGATGCCGAATCCCGGGCGCCGGCGGCGCATGCAAAAAGGCCTGTACATTCTGCCTTCGCTGTTTACCACAGGAAATATGGCGGCGGGCTTTTACGCGATTCTAGAGGTGCTTCACGCGACTGCCCTAACTTTCTGGCATTTGGATAATGCCGCCATCGCCATCGGCTTTGCCGTTTTATTCGACGGCCTCGATGGCCGGGTGGCGCGCATGACCGGCACCAGCAGCGATTTTGGCCGCGAACTCGATTCACTCGCCGACGTGATCACTTTTGGCGTTGCCCCTGCGATGCTCGCCTGGACCTGGGGATTTCATCTGATGCTGCCGGTTGCACTCACCGACTGGAACATCAAGCTCACACAACTTGGCGCGATCGCGAGTTTCCTGTTTCTCATGGCAGGCGCGAGCCGGCTGGCGCGCTTCAACATTACGACCAATGCGCAGCCCTCGAATCCAGGAAGGCCGGGAAAGAAATACTTTGTAGGCATGCCGATTCCGGCAGGTGCGGGTGTGATTGCGGCCGTCGTTCACTTTCAAGCGGGAGCGCCGCTGCAGTCCTGGTACACGGCAATGACATGGCTGGCGATGGTCGCCGCCGTGGGTTATTTGATGGTGAGCACCTGGCGGTTTTACAGCTTCAAGGACATCGATTTCGGGTCGCGCCGTCCTTTCCGTCTAATCATTCTTTTGGCGGCCTTGATCGCTGCCATTAAGTATTTCTCCAGACCGCTGCTATTCGCCGTTGCTCTGCTCTATATGTTTTCCGGGGTCTTCTGGCGATTGAAGTGGATGTTTCGCCGCCGCAAACAACCGCCTCCGCCGCCAATCTATAGAGAGGCTTCTCAAACCTCATGAACGCGCAGCCTAAAGTTCCGCCCGCGCCGCCTTCCGCTGCTACGCGCGGCCAACTTTTTCGTGTGGCCATCGTCGGCGCGGGTACGCTGCGCGGCAAGGAAGTTGGCGAAATGCTGAACGAGCGCAACTTTCCGGCGGTCGACATACGTTTGCTCGATGACGACGAATCAATCGGCCAACTCGAAGCCACGGGCGACGAAATCAATTTCATTCAAAGCGTGCGGTCCGAGCAGTTCACGCACGTCGATTTCACATTTTTCACCGCGGATGCAGAATGCGCCCGCAAGAACTGGAAGCGGGCGCGCGACGCGGGCAGCACGATTGTCGATATTTCGGGAGCCTTGGAAAGCGAGGCCGGCGCGCAGGTTCGCGCTCCGTGGGTTGAGCGCGAGCGCGGACAGATTTGGCATCCCGACCTGCAACCCGCGCCCACGGTGGTAGCGGATCCGGCGGCTGTGGTTCTCGCGCTGCTGCTTCTGCGAGCGCGCAGGGCCGGCACCATCAAGAACGCGGTGGCAACGCTGTTTGAACCTGTCTCTGAGCAGGGGCAGAAAGGCATGGACGAACTCCATCAGCAGACTGTGAACCTGCTTTCGTTTCAGCCTTTGCCCAAAGATGTGTTCGATGTGCAGGTTGCGTTTAACCTGGTTGCCCGCTACGGGCAGAAATCCCGGCTTTCTACCGATTCGCTGGAAGAGCGCGTGCTTCGTCATTATCGAAAGATCGCCGGGCATCAGGCCTCCCAGCCCGCGCTGATGACTCTGCAAGCTCCGGTATTTCACGGCCATGCGCTGGCGATTTACTTGGAAATTGAGCACCGATCCGGTCAGGAGGACATCGATCCAGAAGAACTTTCGCAGGCGCTGGCCGGAGACCACGTGATCGTTGCGGACGCGTCGGACGAGACCCAGCCAAATAATGTGAACACGGCAGGCCAGCCAAACATCCTGCTTGCGGTGAAGCGCGATGCTGCGCGCGGGAGCGGAGTATGGTTGTGGGCTGCGGCCGACAATTTGCGCATTGCTGCGATCGCCGCCGTCGAATGCGCAGAGAGCATGATCGCAACCCGTCCGCTGGGAAAAGTGCAATGAAAATTCGCGCCGCCTGGTGGGTGCTGCTCCTGTGCAGCGCGGGTTGCGGCTATCACACTGCCGGCCACGCTGCCCAGCTTCCGGAAAACGTCAAGACCATCGCCATCCCTGCCTTTGTAAACCAGACGCGCACCTATCGCATCGAGCAATTTCTAACCTCGTCGGTCGTTCGGGAGTTCACAACCCGCACCCACTACCACATTGTGAACAACCCCAACGACGCCGCCGATGCCATCCTGCGCGGAACGGTGATTTCCGCTTCCTCGACGCCGCTGACCTACAACTCCGCAACCGGACAAGCGGCCAGCGTCTTGGTGGTTGTAAGCATGAACGTGTCGCTGACTGATCGTGAGGGCAAGGTTCTTTATCAGAATCCTTCCTATCTTTTTCGCGAGCAGTATGAAGTTTCGCAGGATTTGACCAGTTTTTTTCAGGAAGACTCGCCGGCGTTTCAGCGTCTCTCGCGGGATTTTGCGCAGACGCTGGTTTCGAATATCTTGGAGGGATTTTAGTGTTAGAGTGCCAACAGGCAGGGGTTGGTCTTTGCCCGTTCGTGCTCGTCCCGCTGCCAACCAGCGAGGACCGACAACCACCTCTCTAATGCGCGCCTTTGCCCAAGCCGATCGTTTCGTCAACGAGATTGAGTCGCGCAAGCTGCGCTCTGCATACATGTTCGTCGGAGACGAAGCCTACTTCCGCAAACGCTTCCGCGACGCGATTCTTGAGCATCTTGTTCCTCCCGATCTTCGCAACTTCAGCCTGTTCGAATTCGATCTCTCCGAAACCGATCTCGCCGAAATTCTTGACCGCGTGCGCACGCCGTCGCTGATGGCGCCATTCCAGGTTTTCTTCGTCAAGGGAGTGAAGAATCTTTTTGGCCGCGGCTCCAACGACGAAAAGCTTTCAGCGATTGAAGAGTATTGCAACCACCCGAATCCCGACGCCTTGATCGTCTTCGTGGCCGACCACATCAGCATTCCCGCCGACGTGCGCAAAATGGAGATACAGGATAAGGAACGCTATCAGCGCATTCGCGACACGATGGGCCAGTACTGCGGCATCGTCGAACTGGCGCGCGTGGAAGAAGGCGAAGCGGTGCGCTGGATTTCCGACTACTGCGCCGAAAAAAATGTGAAGATCGAGCCCGACGGCGCGCGCGAATTGGTCGACGCGCTCGGCGGCGACATGATGATGATCTCGAACGAACTCGAGAAACTCATGCTCTACGTTGGCGCAAAAAACCGCATCACTCTCGGCGACATCGAAACCATGGTGCTGGCGGCAAAGCAGCGTTCGCTCTACGAACTGACCGACGCCGTCTCCTCCCAAGACCGCGTGCGCGCGCTTGAGATTCTCGATGCGATCTTAGCCTCCGGCGACGGTGAAGAAGCGGCCATCGGCCACATTTACATGCTGGCGAAAACCTTCCGCCAGATGTTGATCATTCTCGAACGCAACGTGCGCGACCAACGCACGCTCTGGGCCGCATTGTGGCAGGGATTTCGCGTACCGCCATTCGCCGCAGATGACGTCATCCGGCAGGCTCGCCGCTACAAATCGCGCCGCGATCTCACGCGCGCGATTCGCCTCATTGCGAAGGCCGATCTCGCATTGCGATCGAACCCCGTGAGCAAGCGCATGGTGCTCGAACGTCTGGTTGTCGATCTCACAACCCAAGAAAAAGTAGAAGCGCCCGGATGGATGCAGGAACAGTTGCCGGTCTGACCGGCCGCTCGGGCAAATCGTTTTCGTCGAACAGCATGGACACAGGCGACGGCGTTTCCTATCAAATTTAGAGATGGGCGCAGTCTTCGGAGCCAATCTACAAAGGGGAAGAAACCTTCGCCTGACGCCTGCCGAGAGCGTCAGATGAATGAGCTTGCGGGACAGAATCGACCGCGGGGGACAACCGAAGGAGTTTCGCACGAGCGAAACCAACCATGAGCTGGGATTACCTCATCGAAGGCCCCTGGATCGCATTCTCCCTCTACTGGATCATCGGCGCAGTGAAGACGCGCCGCACCGCGAAGAGAGAATCTTTCGCGGCACGCTACGGAGTGATGGCCATCGAGGCTGCCGGTTTCTATTTGCTGCTCAGCCACGATGCGGCGACCGGAATTCTGGCCCGGCGCGTGATCCCCCGCGCCTACGATCTTCGCGTC
>JASHRB010000516.1 GCA_030037575.1 Candidatus Sulfotelmatobacter sp.
ATCTCAACTCCGCTTTACGGCGAACTGCTTGGGGACTTACCGACATGATCGCCGGAGTTTTGTGAACAAGGAACGCCGCGGAGGATAACGATGCGAATTTTCAGGTTTGTGAGTGTGGCCGTTCTTTCCCTGCTGGTGGGAAGTGCGGCACTGCTTTATGCGCAAGATGCGAAACCCCCGGAAGATAAACCGACAGAGGAAGCCAAGCCCTTACCAAAGCAAGAAGAGAAGCAAGAAAACAAGCAGGATGAAAAGCAGTCCCCCGCGCAGGCGATGCCCGCGCCTCAGGATCATCCCGGCCAACCGGCGGCGCACGGACAGGGAAATAGGGAGCAAGCGCAACAGCCGCAGGCTGCGTCGGGCAAAGGCGGGCACATTCCCGACAAAGAATTTCACGCCCATTTCGGCCAAGGCCATAGCTTCACCGCCAAAACCGTCATCGCTGCCGGCCAGCCGCAATTCCAATACGGAGGTTACTCGTTCCAGCTGATCGAGGCCTGGCCGGCGGGCTGGGCTTACACCGACGACTGCTACGTCGACTTCATCGACGGGCAGTATTACCTGATCGATCTCGCGCACCCGGGGATACAGATTGCACTGATCGTTCTGATCTAGGCGAACCGCTGTAGGCGGATTCGCTAATGTTCTGCCCCTTCAGTCGGAAGAGGCGGCCTTGCTCGCGAGCGGTGACCGGTTCGGCTGGTCGCGCCTGGGAGGGCCGCCTTTTTCAGGTTGGCGAAAACCATTGACCCGAAAATTCATTGAAGCCGAGCCTTTGAACGGGGCCCTGTTGTTGCGCGCCATGGAAGAGCCATGTGGGGTTAAGCCGCCGCAGCCGCGCCGGCGGCGGTTTGGCAATCAATTTTCTGCTCACCGTGATCTCTGAATAGCGGATGGTGGGGCGGAATTTGGCCGCCTCGCTGGCATTTTCGTGCGCCGCCGTTTACGGCTTCCGCGCACCATTTTTATTTTATTTGGTGTTCGCACTTCTCCTCATCTGACGGCATCCTGCTAGACTCGCCCTATGAAGGCGCTGGTGATCACGAAACTGGGCGGGCCGGAATCGCTTGCCCTCCAGGAGATGCCGGAACCGCAGGTCAAGGCGGGGCAAATCCCGGTGCGAGCCATCGCCGGAGGATTGAACTTTGCCGATCTGATGACCACTCGTGGCGGATATCCGGGAACGCCCGCTCCGCCGCTGGTTGCGGGACGGGAATTTTGCGGAATTGAGGAAGTTGGCCGGCTGCGGGTAATGGGTTACGTGCAGTGGGGTGCGTTCGCCGAGAAAACTGCCGCCTACAGCCACGCCCTCTGGCCGGTTCCGAGCGGCTGGAGCGACGAACAGGCGGCGGCCTTTCCGGTAAACTATTTCACCGCATATCTGGCTTACTGGCAGGCGGGCATGGTTGAGCCGGCCGGGGGGCGCCGGTATCGAGCGCTGATTCACGCGGTAGCGGGAGGGGTGGGCACGGCGGCGGTACAGATTGGACGCATTCTCGGAATCGAAATGTATGGGACTTCTTCTTCGGACCAAAAGCTGGCGCGAGTGAAAGAACTGGGGCTCGAGCACGGCATCAATTACAAACGGCAGGACTATGAGGACGCGGTGAAGAACTTGACGCGCGGCGAAGGAGTTGACGTGGTGTTTGAGATGCTCGGCGGCGAGCACACGGCGAAGAGCATCCGGTGCCTCCGCGATTTCGGGCGAGTCATTCAATATGGCACGGCGACGGGCAAAGCGCCGCAGCTCGATGTTCGAGGTTTGTATGCGAAATCGGCGATGGTGCAAGGCTTGTGGCTGACCTATCTCGCGCACAAGCGGGAGATCATGGATGCGGCGTGGAAGCAGCTGGCGCAATGGATCGCGCAAAACCAGCTCGCTCCGGTGATTGGCACAGTGCTGCCCCTGGGCAGGGCGCTGGAGGGTTACAAGCTCTTGGAGGAAGGCACGAACTACGGCAAGATCGTGCTGAAGATTGAATGAGAGGTGTATGATCGCCGCATGCCGGCCGGACGCACTCGCGAGCAGTGGATTGCGCAATACGCGAACAGCCATCAGAATCGGATCAACCGCGCCTGCCATACCCTGGGCATTCCGATTATCCTGCTTTCCCTTTTGGTGTTTGCGGCCAGCCTTTTGCGGCACCGGCTGTGGCCGTACGGGCTGGGGCTGTTCGCGATGGGATGGATCTTTCAATTCGTCGGACACGCCTTCGAAGGCAAGCCGCCGGAGTTCTTTCAGGACTGGCGTTTTCTGTTTGTCGGGGTACGCTGGTGGTGGGCGAAAGTGAACGGCAAAGCCTAGGCCGGTGCGGGATGACCGCCGGCACGCTTGCCGTTCGCAACTCGAGCGGGTCTCCTGTCATCGAACCATGGCAATGTTTGCTGAGCTGGCGCGATACACGGATTTCGGGATCCTGTTGTTGCGGCTGATGGTGGGCCTGGTATTTGCGAGCAGCGGCTACAGCCACCTGAAAAATCCCCAAGCGCGCGCGAACAGCATTGGCATGTCGAAGGCATTTACCATTTTTCTGGGTGCGGCTGAAGTTGCCGGCGGGTTGGGCGTGGCGTTTGGCGTGTTGCTGCAGATCGCAGCCCTGGGATTGATTCTGATCATGCTGGGCGCGATTGGAAAGAAGATTTTTGCGTGGCACACGGGATTCTGGGGGGAGAAGGCTTCGGGCTGGCACTACGACCTGATTTTCATCCTGATGAATCTGGAGATCGCGTTCACCAACGGCGGACGCTATGTGCTGATGCATTATTGATCTCTGCATAAATAATGTAATATGTAAGTGCTCTGGCCTTCGCCCGTACATTTATGCCGAGACCACGGGGAAGTGCCGATCTTCTGGAAGACCGACGCAGGCGCGCGTTGGCATTGTGGGATCGTGGTTATTCCCTGAACGAAGTAGGCCGGCGTGTCGGCTGCGCGGCCGTATCGGTGATGCGCTGGCGA
>JASHRB010000517.1 GCA_030037575.1 Candidatus Sulfotelmatobacter sp.
ACGCGATCGATCGCTATAAAGATGCGGCCGACCGGAACCTGTTTCAGACCAAGGTCGACAGCCAGAATTATCCTCCGGACCTGGACACGCTGGTGAAGGGAGTTGATGTGCAGGGCAAGAAGCTGAAGTTCCTGCGCAAAATTCCGGTCGATCCTATGACCAACAGTACGGACTGGGGTCTGCGCTCGATGCAGGACGATCCGGATTCGGACTCCTGGGGCGAGCAGAACGTGTTCGATGTGTATACCAAATCGCAGGGCACGGCTCTCGACGGCACGAAGTACAAGGATTGGTAACCATGGCAAGCCAGCGCAAATCGGGGCGTGGCGCGGGTTTCACCTTGCTCGAAATGATGATCGTCATCATCATCATGGGCATTCTGATGTCGATTGCGCTTCCCATCTACAATCAATCTCTGGTTCGATCGCGCGAGGCCGTGCTGCGCCAGGATTTGTTCACGCTGCGCTCTTTGATCTCGCAATACACGCTCGACAAGCAGAAAGCTCCGCAGTCGCTCGACGATCTGGTGCAGGGTGGTTACTTGAAGACTCTTCCCAAAGACCCCATGACCAACGAGGCCAACTGGGAGGTCGTGCAAGATGACGATACCATCATGACCCCCGACCAGCAGGATCCGGGCATCAGCGATGTGCACTCGGCATCGAATGCCACGGCCAGCGATGGCACCGCGTATTCTTCCTGGTAGTTCTGCACCCCCGGCCTCTGCGTCATTGAGTAGTCTCGCGCCCGCAGCGGCGAGACCCGGAATCTCAACACCGGAACACCCTTTCCGAGCAATATGCCGATATGCCTGTGTTGAACCCGCTGCATTTAGGAAGTAACATCTATTCATGCCCGTCGAAACCGAAATTCCAACTCCCTCTTCGATTCGCGCGCCACGGAGCAGTTTCCTCTCATGTAAAGGCTGGCAGCAGGAAGCTGCCATGCGCATGTTGATGAACAACCTCGACGATGAAGTCGCCGAACGACCGCAGGATCTCGTTGTCTATGGCGGCACCGGCCGCGCTGCACGAAGCTGGGAGGCGTATCACGCGATCGTCCATTCTCTTAAAAATCTCGACAACGACGAAACCCTGCTCGTGCAGTCGGGCAAGCCGGTTGGCATTTTCAAAACGCACGAGCACGCGCCGCGCGTGCTGATCGCGAATTCGAACCTTGTCGGTCACTGGTCGAACTGGGAGAAATTCAACCAGCTCGAGCGCGCGGGATTGATGATGTACGGCCAGATGACGGCCGGTTCGTGGATATACATCGGCTCGCAAGGAATCGTGCAGGGCACGTTCGAGACTTTCTCTGCGGTCGGCGAAAAACATTTCGGCGGCGATCTCGGCGGGAAGCTGATCGTGAGCGGCGGTATGGGCGGAATGGGCGGCGCGCAACCCTTAGCGGCAACGATGACCGGCGCTGCATTTTTGGGAATGGATGTCGACCCCGAGCGCATCAAAAAGCGGCTGAAAAGCGGCTATTGCGATTTCATGGTCACCACGCTTGACGAAGCGCTGCGCATTCTGAAGAACGCGGTACGCAAGAACGAAAACGTTTCGGTTGGGCTCGTCGCAAATTGCGCCGATGTAATTCCGGAACTGGCCGCACGCGGCGTCGTACCGGACATTCTCACCGATCAGACTTCGGCGCACGATCCTCTGAACGGATATGTTCCCAACGGCATGACTTTTGAGCAGGCGCTCGAATTGCGCCAGCGCGATCCGCGCGGGTATCAGGAGAAATCGCTCGATGCCGTTGCAAAGCATGTGGAAGGAATGTTGCAGTTGCAGAAGATGGGATCGGTCACCTTCGATTACGGCAACAACATCCGCACCTTTGCGTTTCAGCGCGGAGTGCAGAACGCCTACGATTTTCCCGGCTTTGTTCCGGCCTATATTCGTCCTTTATTTTGCGAAGGCCGCGGGCCGTTTCGCTGGGTTGCGTTGTCCGGCGAAGCTTCAGATATTCATACCACTGACGATCTCGTGCTCGAGCAGTTTCCGGACAACCGCATCCTTCGCCGCTGGATTGAACTTGCTCGGAAACGCATCAAGTTTCAGGGGCTGCCCGCACGCATCTGCTGGCTGGGATACGGCGAGCGCGCGCAATTCGGCCTGGCGATCAACGATCTGGTGAAGAAGGGCAAGATCAAGGCTCCGGTTGTGATGGGGCGCGACCACCTCGATTGCGGCTCCGTAGCCTCGCCGTTTCGCGAAACCGAGAGCATGAAAGACGGCTCCGACGCAGTTGCCGATTGGCCTTTGTTGAATGCATTGCTCAACACGGCCGCGGGCGCATCGTGGGTTTCGATCCACAACGGAGGAGGAGTCGGCATCGGCTACTCGCTGCATGCCGGCCAAGTCACGGTCGCCGACGGCTCGGAAATGATGGCAAAGCGAATCGAGCGCGTGTTGACCACCGATCCGGGCATGGGCATCATTCGCCACGCCGATGCTGGCTATGATAAGGCGGAAGAGTTCGCCCGAACCAATGGGGTGAAGGTGCCGATGGGAAAATAATCGTCGGCTATCGTGTCATCGATGGTGCTTCTCCAGCCTGCTAAACTAATCGCCGCGTGAGACCGCAAGCTCAGTCAAAGCCGGAAGCGACCCAAGGGCTTCTACTTATCAACGTCGGCCAACTGGCAACGCTTCGTTCATCGAACAAAACTGGTCCTCTACGCGGCTCCGACCTCGGACAACTCGGCATTATCGAAGACGCCGCTGTTCTCTGTATTGGCGGCAAGATTGTCTCCGTGGGCACGACCAGAGATGCCTTGCGCGATCCGTGGTTGAAGAGAAATCGCAAGAGAATGACCGAGATCGACTGCGTGGGTAAAGTCGTTCTAGCCGGGTTTGTCGATGCCCACACCCATCCGGTTTTTGTCAACCCTCGACTCGTCGATTTCGAAAAACGCATACAAGGAACGTCTTATGAGGAAATCGCAGCGGCCGGAGGCGGCATTCGATCGAGTCTCGAAGGTGTGCGCGCAGCAACAAAACAAAAGCTGGCAGACAAAGTTCTCGCCACCTTGCGCGAAATGTCAGCCCACGGCACCACCACCGTCGAAGCCAAATCGGGCTATGGATTGACGGTTGAATCTGAAATCAAATCTCTCGAAGCCATTGGCGATGCCGCCTCGCAATGGCCGGGAAGGGTGGTGCCCACGTTCCTCGGCGCTCACGTCGTTCCGAAAGAGTTCGACCATCGCTCACAAAACTATGTCGAGATCGTCTGTCAAGAGATGATCCCCTGCGTCGCAAGGCGGAGGCTCGCCCAGTTCGTCGACGTTTTCTGCGACCACGGAGCTTTTACGGCGGCAGAGACCGAACAAATCTTTGGAGCGGCAGCAGAGCACGGGCTCAGCGTGCGGGCGCATGTATGCCAGCTAAGCCAGACGAGGTTGCAACCGTTCCTACGTTTCAATCCGGTCTCGTTCGATCACATGGATCACGTGAACGACGAAGATGTTGCGGAATTGGCCAAGCACAACACCGTCGCCATACTTGTGCCGGGAGCAAATC
>JASHRB010000035.1 GCA_030037575.1 Candidatus Sulfotelmatobacter sp.
TCGATCAGGTTGCGGCCCTTGATTTCCATGGTCATCGGCTTGTCCAGTTGATGGGCCGAGCCAATCTCCATTTTAATTTGTTCGGCGGTGCGCTCGCCGATCAGAAGGTTATATTTGCGCTTCAGATAGTTCATGATGGCTTCATCCATCTGATTCCCGGCCATGCGCACCGAGCGCGAATAAACGATGCCACTGAGAGAAATAACGGCAATGTCGGTGGTTCCACCGCCGATATCAACCACCATGTTGCCGCTGGGTTCGGTGATGGGAAGACCGGCGCCGATCGCGGCGACCATGGCCTGCTCGACCAGATGCACTTCGCTCGCCTTGGCGCGATAGGCCGAGTCCATGACGGCGCGTTTTTCTACCTGGGTGATTTCCGAAGGCACGCCGATCACGATGCGCGGATGAACCAGCATCTTGCGGTTGTGCGCCTTCTGGATGAAGTAGTTGAGCATCTTCTCGGTGACTTTGAAGTCGGCGATGACGCCGTCTTTCATCGGCTTGATGGCCACAATGTTGCCGGGCGTGCGGCCGAGCATCTCTTTGGCCTCTTTGCCGACGGCTTCGACTTCGCCCGTGTTCTTGTTGATGGCCACGATGGAGGGCTCGTTCACGACAATGCCTTTGCCGCGCGCGTAGACGAGCGTGTTGGCCGTGCCCAGATCGATGGCGAGATCGCTTGAGAACAAACTGAACAGCGACCGCAGATTGTGCGAACGCGATGAATGGAATCCGTTGCTTGACATGACGCCGTCTGCCTTCCGCTTTACTGAATAATGATCTTTTTCTGCTGGGTGTTGACTCCGCCCTGCGCCGTCTGCGCGGTGATGGTGATGACCGCTTCGCCGGTCGCCAACGGCGGCGTGAAATAGTGGAACGTTCCATCCGTGGTTAGCATCGGAACTTCGCGGCCGTTCACCATCACGCGCGCGCCCGCCTGAGTTTTTCCGGAAATCTCGATCACGTGTCCATGCTGAATGAAGGGATCGAGTTCGAGATCGATCGCTTCCGTCTGCTTGCTCTTGGGAATAATGGTGAAACGATTTTTCTCGCTCTCGACCGATTCCTTTCCGGACGAGTCGTAGGACTGTACCAACCAGTAGTACGCGCCTTCGCCCAAGCTGGTGACCGTAACATCGGCCGTGCTTATCTTTTTGTCTACCAGAGTAGAAGAAAAGTAGGGATTTCGCGAAATCTGCAGCCGGTAGCCCACCGCATTGGCCATCGGAGTCCAGGAAAACTCCACATCTTTGGTGGACTCGCCCGAGGTGAAAATCGGGGCCATGTTCGCCGGGGAAATCGGCGTGGGTGGGCCAATCCCCTCCTCTTTCTCCATGTGCGGCTGCGCGGCCTGGAAACTTACTTTCTCCCAGTTCGCCAACTGCACGGTTTCACCGTTGCGCGAGACCTCGCCGGTACCTTTCTTCATCATGATCTCGTGCTGATCTTTTTGCGGATCGTTGTGAACCTGCGCCGCCGATTCAGGAGCGAGGGACGCGGTTGCTCCAGCGACAATGACTTGCGATTTCGAACCCGACGAATAGGTGGCGGTAGAAAGATCGACGGTTCCGGTGCTCACGGCCACCGCGATATTCGTCTGCTGCTGATCGTTGGCGGAGTTTTCTTCAATCACGATCAGCGAATCCTGCTTGACGACGTAGCTTGTGCCATCGTTGAAAACGACTTTGGCCATGCCCTCGGAGCCGGTTTGCACCACATCGCCTTTTTCGAGCGGAATGTTGTAGTCGGCCGTGACCCAGCTGTTGTCATTGCCTTTCTTCACGCGCACCGTGCCATCGAGCGCGGTAAAGTGTGCTTGCTGGGCGGTGAGCGTGCCGGTGCCGACTTTCGGCGCCATGCCCGCCACGCGTTCGAGCGCTTTGCTGGCAACGCTGCCCGCAGCTTTGAGGGTGCTCTCGGTAAACTGGGGGAAGCTGAGCCGAACCGCAATGAAGAAAATGATGCAGCCGGCGAGAATCAGCAGCGCCACGCTGCGGTAGGTGATCGTCTTCCACGCAATGTGGATGCCCGGTTTGCGAGTTTGCGAGGACACGTGCAGCGACAACCTTATTCAAACTTTAAGAAGATGCGGTAATTTCAAACTTATCACAAGCGAGAAAGGGCAAAAAACAGGTAATCAGGAGGGAACGTTACCTTCGTTTGCCGAGAGGGCTCGCGCCCCGGGCGACCGCTTGGAGGCTTTGCTTTCGCATCGCCTTTCAAGCGGGTGCAGCCTGAATGTCCCCCCCAACTCCCGGAGTCTGTTTCCCTGGTTTCTCCAGCTTTGCAATTAATGGCTGGCGCGCCACAAACCGTTTCTCCCAGATGTTGCGAGAACTCGTTGCTGGACACGGGCATGGTCGTGATCTGGGCGATGGCGCTGGCCAAACTGCCCCAACTCAAGCGCTGGGCGCTGACGCCTCCCCGGGACGCTTTTCCCGGGGGAGAGGGCCCGCCCCGCCCCAGAAACGGCAGGGCCGCCGGATGGTTGCCGCCTTGACATCGCTTTACGCCCTCATCAACAATTTCAGGGCAACACGCGTATTTCTAAATCGCTTCTCGTCCGTCCAATCCCAAGAGGTCTCGAACATGCTTGCCCGTCTCCGCCTTTTGCTCTGCCTGTCATTTATTCTGGGGGGCATGCTGCCCGCTCAAACTGCCCAGATATCCCAGCCCACGATTTGGGCGGAAAAACCTGATGTGGCGGGATTTGAAAAAATCGAGAACGATCGCCTCGCCGCTGGCAGGCGCGCCATCGATGAGCTGCTGGCGGTAAAAGGTCGGCGCACGATTGAGAACACCCTAGTTGTTTACGACGAAGCCGTTCGCCAAAACAATTCGGCCGGATATTTTGCCGGGCTGATGGAGCAGGTGCATCCGGATGCGAGCTTTCGCGACCACGCCACCGCCATGCTCACGAAAGTGACGGCTGCGCAAACCGCGATTGCGCTGAATCGTGAGGTTTCCAATGCGCTGGCGGCGCTCGATCTTTCGCGGGCCGATTCGGCCACGCGTTACTACGTGCAACGACAGTTGCTCGAGTTCCGGCTGGCCGGCGTCGACAAAGATGAAGCCACGCGCGCGCGCCTCAAAACACTGAACGACCAGGCCAGCGAAGAGCAGTCAATGTTCGACCGGAATATTTCTGACGGACAAAAGGAGATTGAGGCCGATCCGGCGGAACTCGAGGGCCTGCCGCGGGATTACATCGCTCGGCACAAGCCCGATGCCAACGGCAGGGTTCACATCACCACCGAGTATCCGGACGTGTTTCCGGTGATGACTTTTGCCAAAAGCAACGACCTGCGCCGAAGGCTTTCAATGGCTTTCAACACCCGCGCCTATCCCCAAAATCAGGAAGTTCTCACCCGCCTGCTAAAGACCCGGTATGAGATCGCCACCCTGCTCGGGTATGGGTCGTGGGCCGATTACAACGCCGCCGACAAAATGATGGTGAAGGGCAGCAAGATCGGCGAGTTCATTCAGCAAGTGGAAGATGCATCGCGGCCGCTGGCGCAAAAGGAATTCGATATGCTGCTCGCGGAAAAGCGAAAGACCGACCCGGAAGCGAGGCAAATCTGGGATTACGAGCGCGCCTATCTTTCAGAATCAGTTCGCCGCGCGAAATATGGTTTCGATTCCCGGTCGGTGCGCGCTTACTTTCCGTTCCTGCAGGTGAAGCGGGGAATTCTGGAGGCCGCATCGGATTTGTTCCAGGTGAGCTTCGAGCCGGAGCCCAACGTTCCGTCCTGGGATCCGACGGTGGAGACGTGGATTGTTCTCGACAAAGGCAAGCCCATTGGCCGTTTCTATCTCGACATGCATCCGCGTCCGGGGAAATACAGCCACGCGGAAATGGCCCCCGTGCTGGATGGCGTTCGCGGCAAACAGTTGCCGGAAGCCATTCTGGTGTGCAACTTTCCAGCGCCTACGGCAACCGATCCCGGACTGATGGATTATGGCGACGTCGAAACCTTTTTTCATGAATTCGGGCACCTGATGCACCACATTCTTGGCGGACAGCAGTCGTGGGCGGGCATTAGCGGCATCAGCATGGAGTCCGATTTCGTCGAAGCGCCCTCGCAGATGCTGGAAGAATGGATTCGCAGCCCGCAAGTTCTCGCCCAATTCGCCAAAAATTACCAGACGGGCGAGCCGATTCCCTCTGCCCTTGTCGAACGCATGAATCGCGCTTCCGCGTTTGGGCGCGGCGGTTGGGTCGACCGGCAGAACTCGTTCACTGCCATTTCGTACGACATTTACAAAGCGAAGCCGGAGGCAGTTGATCTCGACCAGGTGACCAACGACGATTCGGCGCGCTACACGCTGTTCACTTTTCTGCCCGAGACGCACATGTGGGCCTCGTTCGGGCATCTGGGCGTCTACTCCTCGGCTTATTACACTTATCTTTGGGACAAAGTCATCGCCGAAGATTTCTTTCAGCAGTTCGATCGCAACAATCTTCTGGCCGGGGAGGCGCCGATGAGATACCGGCGCCTAGTGCTTGAACCGGGGGGATCGATGTCGGCGAACGATCTGGTGAAGGATTTCCTTGGTCGTCCGCAGAGCATGGCCGCGCTGCAGAACTGGATGGGAGAGGAGTTCGAGGCCTCCTCGGGGAGCATGAAATCAGCAGGGCAGTAGGCCTCTGGGGAGCCGCAGTTGATGGCTCGCTGCTTATCGCAAGCTTGCCGCACCTTTCCCCGCAGCAGTAGCATCAATTAGTTTCAGGCATTCCTAAGGAGAAATCATGGCCACCGATACGCTTGCATCCCCGGCCACGTTAAGCCACACGCCAACCAAAGTTTTCAAGAATTTCATCGACGGCGAATGGGTCGAAGCCTCCACCGGAGAGACCTTTGAAAATCGCAATCCGGCCGACACCCGGGACCTGGTTGGGATTTTCCAGAAATCGGCCCAGGCGGATGTCGAAGCCGCGGTGGACGCGGCGAAACGCGCGTTCCTAAAGTGGCGCCTTGTGCCGGCGCCCCGCCGAGCCGAAATGGTGTTTCGCGCGGCTGAAATCTTGATCGAGCGCAAAGAAGAGCACGCGCGCGAGATGACACGCGAAATGGGCAAGGTGCTCAAGGAGACTCGCGGCGACGTGCAGGAAGCAATCGATGCCGCTTACTACAACGCCGGCGAAGGACGGCGGCTGTTCGGGCCGACCGTTCCCTCTGAGCTGCCCAACAAATTTGCCATGGCCGTGCGGCAACCGATTGGCGTGTGCGGCATGATCACACCGTGGAATTTCCCAATGGCGATTTCGTCGTGGAAGCTGCTGCCAGCGGTGGTTTGCGGAAATACCTGCGTGATCAAACCGGCGCAGGACACGCCCGCATCCACCTTCAATCTTGTGCGGGCGTTCACCGACGCGGGCATTCCCAAAGGCGTGGTGAATATTGTCACCGGATACGGGCCCGAGGTCGGCACCCCCCTGGCTGACCACGCGGACGTGCGCGCGATCTCGCTGACTGGATCGTCTGCGGTTGGACGCATTATTGGCGGAATCGCCGCTAAAAGCTTTAAGCACTGCTCGCTCGAACTGGGCGGCAAAAATCCCATGATTGTGCTCGACGACGCGAACCTCGATCTGGCCATTGAAGGCGGATTGTGGGGAGGGTTCGGCACGACCGGGCAACGTTGCACAGCGACCAGCCGCATCATTGTGCAGAAAGGCATTTACCGTCAATTCGTGGAGCGCTACGTAGAGCGTGCCAAGAAGTTGAAAGTGGGCAATGGGCTGGATGAAACCATCGACATGGGGCCGGCGATCAACGAAAAACAGTTGCAAACCGATCTGAGCTACGTCGAAATCGGCCGCGATGAAGGCGCGAAATTGATTTGCGGTGGCAATCGGCTCGCGAAGGCTGAATATCAGTACGGATATTTTATGGAGCCGACGGTATTCATCGATGTCGATCCGAAGATGCGCATCGCGCAGGAAGAGATTTTTGGGCCGGT
>JASHRB010000518.1 GCA_030037575.1 Candidatus Sulfotelmatobacter sp.
AGAAAACGCGCTTGCTTGATTTGCGCGATCGTCTGTTCCCGCTGCAACCGGCCCATAAATTGAATGGCAGCCAGGCCCAGAGATGCCGCTAAGGTCTGCATCTCGGGCTGGGTCGGCGAATCCCCCACCACTCGCAGCGGAAGGGAATGATCCAGGCGTGACCACGCTTTAAGCAGCGTGGGAAGGCCCTTTTCGCGCGAGGTCCTTCCCACAAACAGAGCATAAGAACCGGCACCGCTGCGGCAACCAGGATCGCTGTCCAGGAAGTTTGGCTTTACCGCAATCTTGCCCGCCGGAAGCCCGCCCGCAATGAACTTTTCTCGGGCGAACGCGCTGAGCGCGATGTAAAGATCCACCTGGCTTTCCCAGGTTTTTTTCTGACGATGTACTGCCAGCATCAGTGCTACCGCTGCCGTAGCCACTTTCGAATCGCGATAGCATCCGTGCATCACTCCTTGCCGAAGCCCGAGATGCATGCAATCTTCGCAGGGCTTCCCGTCACGGAAGAAATTTCCGGCAGGACAAAGCAGGCGATAGTTATGGAGCGACTGTACGACAGGGATTCGCTCTTCCTGGCATAGCGAATAAATCGACGGCGAGATCAGTGGAAACGTGTTGTGCACGTGAACCACATCTGGCCGTGCCGAACGCAGCAGGCGGCCCAGTGCGGATCGGCTGTCGGAGGCCCAAACCGTGGTTGGCACCAAACCCAGGCGGCGGATCGGGGAATAACCTTCGATTTCATCGTTGCTGCGCCGATATTCAATGAGCTGGTGGCCCGCCTTCCTCAGCAACTGAGCTTCCTGCTCGAACACTACGTCCTCGCCACCAGGCTCCTGATACGAATTGTGCACTAAGAGTATCTTCATTACGCCAAGGACACCGACACAGCCAGAGTGGGTTTCTTCAACTGGTCACGGCCTCGATGGCCGGCCCTGCCGGTTTTCGGCTGGCCGGTTTTAAAGATGCGGGCGTGGAAAATTGTGCGCTGAAACCGAGCAGCCGGCGAGAAAGGAGAAAAACCGCAATCAACAACATGAACAGGCTCACGGCACGCGCGCCAAAACTGGCTTCGAACATACCGTTGATGATCAGATTGACGTACATAACCGCGCATCCCAACGTGAGCAAGTAGACCTGGCCCAGACGGGGATCGCGAGCTCGACCGCCACGCGATGCTATGCGCAGCGAAGCCAGCAGATTTTTGGCGGTCACCCAGACGAACACGACCATCGGCACCAAGCCGACGATGCCGTTGTTGTACATCACCTCCAGAAACCCATTATGCATGTGTCCCGCGGTGGAAAGACGATTCTTAGCAAAAGCCCAGGCAAAATACGAGGCCAAGTAACCCTTACCGAAGAGGAAATTCTGCCGGAACGCAGGCAAGGCTGCAGCCCAAACATTGGTTCTGCCGGTGAGCGTACCGACTTGCGCGGTTCCATTATAAAACTGAACGTAGCCGGCTACCGGAGTCAGCAACGCCACCCCAAGACCCAGCGCGGCCAGGCCGAGCACCAGCATCGCGCCGACCTTCAGTTTTCTCTGCAACAAGTAAAACAGCAGAGTGGAGAAGATGCCGGCGATGATCCCGGCCTTGCCAAAGGCGAAGATCATCACTCCGGCACCAAAGACACCAGCGATGACATAGCTCGTCCGCCGCTCCAGCGAAATCAGAATGATCGCGAGCAACATCAGAGAGGCAGCGATTGGGGATAAGAACGTAGGGTCGGGTAAGCGTCCGTTCACAAAGGCAGCTTCCGGATAGGTAATGGCCAGCGCAATCGGCGCCGCCGACAAGATGAAAAAAGCCCAGAGCGTGATTCGCAGAAAAGCTATGATGTCGTCTACAGATTCCATCGCTCCACAGCAGAGCTGGAGTAAAAGAATCACCAATATCAGCTTGAATGCCCAGGCAAGAGCATAAAGTTGCGCCGGCGAAAACACCGAGGATAGCAGGCAGATAACCGCGAAAAGCGAAAGCCACCGATTTTGCGGCTTCACCAACTCCCGCAGATATCCCGGCCGGCCGACCGAGAGTACCACCACAGCCAAGAAGCAGAGCGCCCAAATCAGCCCTTCTCCGTAAGCTTGCGGCGAGAAGCTACCCTCAAAGCTGCGAATCGTGTCGCCCATGTGATCGAAGATCACCTCGGAGATCAGAAGAAACCACCAGATAAAAAACCCTGCGCGGCGCTGGGCTACGGCGTAACTTGCTGACCGCGCGCGGCTGCCAGCCAGCGCGACACAGACCATCACCATGAATAACCCGGCCACGATTCCGGTAATAACGCCTTCGCCAGAAAAAACCGAGAGGGGTAGGACCTGAAACAGCAGAACAGCCCCCATGGCAATTGCGGCCAATAGGGCGAGGGCCATGGCGCGCGATCCGGTCGCATTCCACAGACGCTGCGATGGATTTGCCGATAGCATAGAAATTCAGTCGATCGAGAAAATCAGCGTGACAGGCTCTGCAAGTCAGAGTCTTCCACGGCATCAGTGCCCAGCGAGTAGCCGAGCCGTAACATAACCTCGCCGCAATGCCGTTCGATCAGTTCCAGTTGCGAGGGGGAAAGCTTGGAGCGCCATCCTTCGACCGCACCGCTGCG
>JASHRB010000519.1 GCA_030037575.1 Candidatus Sulfotelmatobacter sp.
CGCCCCGCATGGTGGAGAGCGCCGGACACCGACGCAAGAGAGCCGCCCTCTGCGGGGCTACCGCAGGCGTTCGCGTCGAACGACTGTTTGCCCGGCTCCATCATATGCGTCGGCGGCTGATCCGCTGGCAACACCATGTCGAGAACTTCTTCGCTATGGTGGGTTTCGGTTGCATACAAATCTTGCTCGGGCAATTGTGAGGCGGCCTACTCGTAGCGCAACGCCACCATGGGATCGACCTTGGCTGCACGGCGGGCCGGGATGTAGCACGCGGCGAGCGCGACCATGGTCAGCAGCACAGCAACTCCGGCAAAGGTAGGTGGATCGCTAGCACCGACTCCGTAGAGCAGACTCGCCATCAGCCGGGTGAGGCCCAAGGCCGCGACCAGTCCAATGGCAACCCCGAGCCCGGCAAGTTTTCCCCCACAGCCCAAAATGAGAAATACAATGTCCCGCTGGCGTGCTCCCAGCGCCATGCGGATGCCGATCTCGTTTCTGCGGCGGCTCACAACATAAGAAGTGACGCCATAAATTCCCACGCTTGCAAGCGAGAGTGCCAGCACTGCAAATACAGCGAGCAGGATCATTGAGAACCGCCGCGAGGCCATGGAATCGGATATCAGTGAGTCCATCGTTTGCGCGCCGAAGATGACCTGCTGGTTGCTCATCTGCGCGTTGATGCGCCGGATGGAATCGAGAAGCCCGCTCGAGTCTCCTTCCGATCGTACCACTACCGCCGAGCCCGACGGAGCCTGCGCAATAAAATCCTCCGGCATCTGCATGCAAGGGATGTAAAGGTCAGATCGGAGCGATTGCTGATCATCAGTGGCTAAGCCCCACTGTTTGACGTGCCCAACCACGCCGACGATCTCCGCTAGGTGATTGGACACGGCCAGGTTGATGCGCTTGCCGATGGGATTCTGGTTGGGGAAATATTTCTGGGCGAAGACCTCATCGACCACAACCACGAGCGGGGAGTGTTCGTTGTCCTGGACGGTAAAGAACCGGCCGCGCAGCAGCGGAATGCCCATTGCCTTCAGGTAGCCGGGTTCGACGATGTAGTCGATGGCCCAGTTCATTGCATTCTCGTTTGCGGGCTTGGGCTGCCCCTCCAGCCAGAAAAGTTGCTCGTCATCGCCGCTTAAAGGAACCGCACCCCAGGTCTGAGAAACTGCCTGAATGCTTGGAAGGGAGGCGAGCTTGTCATCGAACTCACGAAATGCGCTGCGGATTGCTTCCGGCTTTGCATGCATCATCGAAGCCGGAAGCGAGAGCCCAAACGTGAGCAGGTTGTGCGGGTTGAAACCTGGATCAACCCTCCACAGCTTTGCCAGACTGCGAATGGTCAATCCCGCGCCAATCAGCAGCACGAGAGCCAGCGCCATTTCAGCAACTACGAATACACTTTGCGTGCCATGCCGAGTTCCACTTGCTCCCCGGCCACCTTGTTTGAGCGTTTCGTGCAGATCCGGCTGCGATGTTTTGAGCGCCGGCGTAAGGCCGAAAAGAACTCCCGCAAGCAACGAGATGCCGAAGGTAAAGATCAGCACAGGGGGGTCAAGTCCGACTTGCTCGGCGCGAGGCAGAGCCGCCGGCAGCACGCCAAGCGCCGCACGAGTTCCCCAGGCCGCCAGCAGCAAACCCAGACCCCCACCCCCGAGAGCAAGCAGAATGCTTTCGGTCAGCAACTGGCGAACGACTCGCCCCTGGCTTGCGCCCAGTGCTGCGCGTACTGCAAATTCGCGCGTCCGGCTAGTTGCGCGAGCTAACAGCAAATTAGCGACGTTCACGCACGCAATCAGAAGCACAAAGCCAACCGCCGCCAGAAGCACGAGCAGCAGAGGCCTGACATGACCGACCATCTGCTCCTTGAGCGGAGTGAGCTTGGCGCTGATACCTTTATCTGCATCCGGAAAGGCGTCCGCAAGACTGCCTGTGACTCCTTCCATGTCCGCCCGCGCCTGTTCCATGGTCACGCCGGGCTTGAGCCGGCCGATACCATGGAATCCCAGCCCAGCACCGCGTTCAAGCAGCAACGGATTGCTCCACTGACCGATGGGCGCATAGACCTGACTATCGCGGAAGCCCGGAATAACCATGTGAAAGTCTGCGGGAATCACTCCGACGATGGTGTAGTCCCGTGCGTCGAGAGTGATGTTCTTCCCCAGAATGTCGGGCGCCGAACCGAACTTGCGCCGCCACAAACCCTCACTGATGAGCGCCAGGGGGCCAGCGCCAACCCGCTCCTCATCCTCGGCAAAAGTGCGCCCGATTATGGGCTTCACACCCAGGACCGAGAAAAAATCTGAGGAGACAAACTCTCCGCTCACCTGTTCAGCCTCGCCGATGCCAGTCAGGCTGAAATCGTAATTGCGAGCAAGGGCTAGAGAAGAGAATGTGTGGTTGTCTCTTTGCCAATCACGAAAGTTGGGATAGGAGACTGACCCACCCTCGAAGTTTGGTTTGTTCTCATGTAGCGTCACCAACTGATCCGGTCGAGGAAAAGGCAGCGGGCTTAACAACACCCCATTGATCACGGAGAACAGTGCTGTGTTCGCACCGATGCCGAGCGCCAGAGTCGTGAATGCTACCACAGTGAAGCCGGGACTCTTCACCAGCATACGCAAGCCATAGCGCAGATCGTGAAACAGAGTCTCCATAATTAGCCTCTATGTCCGACTCGTGGCGCAACGCCGTCATGGCACCATCTGGCAGCAGGTGGCCCGCGACGTGACTTGCAATAACAGATGCGACGCTCGCCAGCAACACGGCGGCGACAAAGGTCAGGCGAACCTGTCTGAGCAAGCTTCTGACCTAACCTAATTCAGAGGCAACTGATTGATTGTAAAAGAAGACTGGAACGCCACTGCGGATACAGCTTGGATCATTCCGTCCGTCTACGGCTATCTCTGTCCGGAAGCGAACAGCGACAGTCAGCCTTCCCGGGGGTTTATGAGACCGGTACCGGTTCTAGATTTGTCGATTTATCTTTGCTTTGGGATCGAATCCCCCCGAACTTTCGCGAAGATAGTCGGTAAGAGTGGAGGCCAGCTTTTCGAAATGCGTGGTGAGCATACTCTGGTGATCTCCGGGGATGGTATCGACCTCGAATTGCTCCGCCAAATGTGACCAGACCGCGATAGGCTTGCTGGGAAAATCTGTGCTGATTTCGGCTTTCACGAATTTTATTTTGCCCCGGTAGAACCGCGGGCGATAGCGCCGCAAGGCAAGATAAGCGGATTCCCGCATTCGTTCCGCTGCGCCTCCGATCGACGAGGACTGATTCGTCGGAGCGGCGTTTCCCCCACTGATCGGTGAAATCTGCGATCGAGTTCCGGTGGGTAGTGACGCTCGCCGCGGCCACAGACGGCGTTTGGCGAGACGGAAGGACAATAAAGCGCGCTGGCTAAGACCCAGTTGTCTTCGGTCAGGATACGAGTCAACGAGCGCCAGCAGCACCACCCTTTCCCCGGCGGTGGACAGGCGTTGGGCGATCTCCAAGGCAACCAGCCCCCCCAGCGAGTAGCCGATCAGGAAATAAGGTCCGTGCGATTGTATCTCCTTGATCGCATCGAGGTGAAACTGCGCCATCCCTTCAATCGTCGTGAGCGGTTCGTCTATGCCGTCAATGCCTCGGGCCTGCATGCCATAGATTGGACTTGAGGATTGTATTTTTCCGGCAAGATGGAAAAGATTGAGCACCGTGTCGCCGAGGCCATGGGCGATAAAAATGGCCCGGTCCCCGCCTCCCCGCTTGAGCAATAAGAGAGGGGGGACCCTGGATTCGGACTGCTCCAACACCGCTGCCAGCGATTCGATCGTCCTTGCGGAGTAAATCAGAACCGGGGATAGATGACGGCCGAACACTTCCGCGATCTCAGAAAACAATTGAGCGGCCGCCGTGGGATCGCCGCCAAGATCGAAAAAATCATCGTCTACCTGGATGGAGGATCGCCGCAGCACCCTCTTCCAAATAGGAACCAGAAGTTCTGCAGTAGAAGTCTTCGTCATAAACCGAATGCGGTTCAAAGGTTTCTTCACGGGATCAGCAGCAGGTCAACGCTGCCCTACTGCCGCGAAAAATCGACCGGTCGCTGCTTCGCCTGCAGGAATGACAATTGCTTGGTCTTCGATTTCGATCGAGGCACTCCGCTCCCGATCACGGTAGGTTTCAAAACAGTGCTGCATCCACCGGTTGGAGGATAGGCTCCGCAATTATCGGACTGCCACCTGCTTTTCGCGTTCTGGTTCTCGGTTAGCGAGAGTACCGCAAACGCGGTCGCGGCGTCACTCATGAATCGAGCGGTGTCGGGAGATATATGGTGCCGCTTATTGACGGACAAAGCCGGCCAGAAGCCTTCCTTTGCCTGGTTGTTCATGAGCCAGGCCAGGCCACGCTGAATCTGTATGTTGTCTCGGGGAACGCCGGCTTGCTGCAGGACAAGAGTGGCAAGTGCGGTAGCCAGGCCATCACTTTTTCCCTCCAGCGGCGTTCCATCCTCGTGTACCCAC
>JASHRB010000520.1 GCA_030037575.1 Candidatus Sulfotelmatobacter sp.
AGTGGGGGCGGGGGTTGTGTACGGCGGAGCCATCGGAAATGCGCTGAAGTGGTTTCCCGATTACCGCGGCCTGTGCGTAGGATTGACGGCGGGAGCTTTTGGCATCGGCACGGCCGCGACCATTGCCCCCATCGCCAAAATGATCGCCTCGTCTGGATATCAGCACACGTTCGTCGTGTGGGGGTTCATTCAAGGCATCGTGGTGCTGGTTTGCTCTCTGTTCCTGGCCCGGCCTCCGGTCGGCTGGACGCCGCCCAACTGGGCAGAAAAAGAGAAGAAGATCAAGGCCCGGATCAGCACTTCGGCAGTCGACATGACTCCGATCGAAATGTTGCGCCAGCCATCCTTTTATCTGATTTACCTGATGATGGTGATGCTGGCGTTCGGCGGGCTGGTGGTCACGGCGCAGCTCAAACCAATGGCCGTCTCCTACCACGTGGATAAGATTGTGGTGATCTTGGGCATGACGGCGCTGGTGCTGGCCATTGAAGTGGACCGCATCCTGAACGGGTTGACGCGGCCCTTCTGGGGATGGGTTTCGGACCACATCGGGCGCGAGAACGCCATTTTCGGCTCGTTCGTCCTGGAAGCCATCGCGGTATTTGCCCTGCTCCAACTGATCAGTCATCCGCTGTGGTTCATCGCCCTCTCCGGCCTGTGTTTCTTCGCCTGGGGCAACATCTTCTCTTTGTTCCCCTCGATTACCGGCGACTTGTACGGAAATAAATGGGCCACCACCAACTACGGCATCGTGTACACCGCCAAGGGGGTGGCGGCCGCATTCGCCGGACCGGGCGCCGCCTGGCTGTTTGCCCGGACCGGATCCTGGTCCAAAGTATTTTGGGCCATGATCGTTTGCGACTTGATTGCCGCCTTCATGGCGTTGTTGTGGTTGAAGCCGCTGGCGGCGCGAGCCGTGAAACGGACCGATGGAGCGCCCGAAGCGGTCGAAGCCGTTCCCGCCAAGGCGCGTGGCGTGGCCTAGCCTTCACGGCGCATTGCGACGCAAGCGGTTGCGAAGGGTTTTCATTGTTCCTCGGCTCCGCTTGATCCGGCGTGGCCGTTTTCTTCCACGTTTCCGGTCGGTGACCACTCCTCCGGCGGACCCGCCTTCATCTCCTGCAGAATCTCCAATTGGGCGGTCACGCGATTCCATGCTTTTCGATTTTTCTTGGTGGCAATCGGAGCGTTCGGATTGGAGTAATAGTCCAGGATGTTCTTTTTCAGAAGAGCCGGAACGATCCGCTCAGGCCTCGCGGTCAGCCGGTCCAGCAATTCCGCATAGGTTCTATCGGTCCGCGGATAGGTTCCGGGCTTGGTCACATTTCCCGTATCCAAATCGAGATTCGCCAGCGAGAGCGGCGAGTCCACCCCTTGTCTCATCTTGTCGAGCAAGTCGCGGTAGGCGTCGACACTGCGGTTCACACTCTTCAGGTACCACTCCTCGGTCTCCCGCGTAGAGTCTTGATCGCCAGATCGGATGCGGCTCCGACCTTGGGAACGACGAACAGCACGATGGCCAACAAATGCGCCGTCATACCGGGGTTTTTGAAAGTGTGGCCCCGGCGTCGGTTGTAGTTCGTTCTGGCCACCCGCTCGGAAAAGAGGCGATCGTTCTCGTCATTGGGCTGGGGGGGGGAATTGGTGACGGTGCACCACCAGCTCCGCCTCCGCCAACGCCGAGATGAAAGTGTGCACGGATGTGCGATAGCTGCGCAGCGCGGAATGGGCGCGCCCGATAACTTCGTGCGAACCGATGCCGTAGGTGTTGATGAATGCCCGCTGCAGCGCGCTACGCGGAACTTTGAAGCCAACCGCCCGCAAGTAGGCTTGCGGCGCGAATTCTCGATTGGCAAGTTGGTCGATATCGAAGGCAAACTCGGTACGGATGTGGCCGTGCGGGCTTTGGTCGTAGGTCACGGCGCGCCCGTATTTCCCTGCCAGCTTGGGAAACTCAACCGCGGTCGAGGGGTTCACGGCGAGGGAGTGGCCGACCGAGTCACCGACATAATGCGATAAGGCCCCGATCGCGAATGCATATTCGTTGAGGTTGCGCGCATCGCGAAACAGATAGGCGATGAAATCTCCGCTGCGAACGTAGTGCGTGAGATTGCTAAAAAAGGGCTTGCCGAACGGATAGTAGCCCATGTCCTGAATCGCGGATCCACCGTAAGCGTAGGCGTGCGCCGTGCGCAATTGCGCTTCGCTGGCCTTGGGAAAACGGGCCAGCAGCAAGGGACGAATGGAATCGTTCCAGGCCAGGTCAATGAGTTCTTCGTGGGTGAGAACGGAATAGCCGAATGCGCCAGTGGGCAGCAGACTACAAACCGCGAAAATCGCTGTGCCAAGCTTCCATCGCCCGCGCCGGCCCATTGCCACCCGCCCTGGTTAAGGCAAACCCAAAGTAGGATGCGGATTCGAGGGCAAGAGGATGGGCCAAGCCCAATCGCAAAGGCAAGGTCGGAAAACGGCCGGCTCAGGCGCGAGCCTTGTCGATCATCGCCCCCCATAGGCCCTTGGATTTCAGAATCAGCTCAACCGCCTCGCGCACCGCGCCGTGGCCGGCCATGGCTTTGGTGGTGTAGTGGGCGACCTTCCTTACTTCGGGAACCGAATCGCCGACGGCGATGGCGAGGCCGACCCGGCGCATTAACGGAATATCGGGTAGATCGTCGCCGATGTAGGCGACGGCGGGGTCGGTCACTCCCGCTTTG
The DNA here is from genome assembly GCA_030037575.1 of Candidatus Sulfotelmatobacter sp. Classification (GTDB taxonomy): domain Bacteria; phylum Acidobacteriota; class Terriglobia; order Terriglobales; family Acidobacteriaceae; genus Sulfotelmatobacter. The sequence goes on from JASHRB010000520.1 coordinate 2,715, forward strand.
CGAACGATCTCTTCATAAGCCGGCATTTTTACCGGCTGCTTCATGTAAACAAATTCCATCTTCATCTCTTTGGCGCGGCGCAGCAGTGCCGGGCTTTCGCGCCCGGTGATGCACCCGGTGCGCAGACCCGCGGTTGCCGCCAGAGTAAGGCCCTGGCCATCGTGCGCATCAAAGGTCTTGATTTCGAGGGCGCCGCCGTCGGGCTGGGAGAGCAGAGTGACGCCGCCGTCGGTCATGGTGCCGTCGACATCCATGAGCAGCACTTTGATTTGGGCGGCGCGCATTTTGAGCGGGGGAGAAATCTTGAGCGTGGGCAACGAGGCCTCCAGGAAAATTTGCAGCCAGTTTTAAGGTAAAGCCTGGGTTCCGGTCATGCAAACCGGGGATGACATCTCGGCAGCGGTGGGTGCGGTATAAACTCGAACGATGGATCGGGTAATCCCGGCATTGCGCTGGCTGTTCGCTGCGGAGCGGGGAGCTCGCGATCGGCTATTGCCGCGCTGGATTTTCTTGCGGGCGTTGGGCTGCATTTATTTTTCTGCATTCTTCTCGCTGGCCTTTCAGATTCGCGGATTGATCGGGCCGGATGGAATTCTGCCCGCGACCGAATACCTCAAGGCGGTTGCGCAATCGCTTGGCTACGGCCGGGGTGTGTGGTTTGCGCCCACCCTGCTGTGGTTGTCAAGCGGCAACTCCATGCTGACCGCCCTGTGCTGGATCGGCATGATGGCTTCGCTGGCCCTGGTGTTGAATTTGTGGCCGCGCGGGGCGCTTGTGGTTGGTTTTATGTGCTTCCTCTCCTTCGTTTGCGCGGCGCAGGATTTTTCCGGCTATCAATCGGATGGGATGTTGCTGGAAGCGGGATTTGTCGCCCTGTTCTTTGCGCCTCGCGGATTCCGGCCGGGGCTGGGCAGGGCCTCTCCACCCTTGCGGGCGAGTGTGTTTTTGTTGCAGTGGGAGTGGTTCCGCATTTATTTCGAATCGGGCGCGGCGAAGATTCTGGGCGGCGATCCCGAATGGCGCCATTTCACGGCGATGGATGAGTACTATCAGAACGGCCCGCTGCCCACCTGGATCGGCTGGTACGCGCAGCATCTGCCGCACTGGTTCCACTACTCGACGGCGCTGGCCACGATTGTGCTGGAACTGGGACTGGCATGGATGCTGTTTCTGCCGCGACGCTGGCGCACGATTTGCTTTTTTATTGTGACGCCGTGGGAAATAGGTGTGATTCTGACGGCCAACTACACTTTCCTGAATTACCTGGTTTTGAGTTTGGGTTTTCTGCTGCTGAATGATCGATGGTTGGTGGGGCTCATGCCTCCCGGGTGGAAGAAACGCTTTCCGCTCGAAGCGGAGAACGAGAAGCAAGTTGCCCAGACCGGTGCAGAACCGATCAGCATAATTCATGCCGGCAACCAACCAGTTCAGGCCAGTGAAATTCACCAAGAACGCGGGCTCCGCTGGCGTTGGAATGCAGTGAAGCTGTCACTCACCAGCGTGATGCTGTTGTGGGTTTTTTACGCAACTTTCGCCGAACTGGTCTGGATGTTTGCGGAGATACCGCTGCCGACCACGCCGGTGACAGCGCTGGAGCCGCTGCGCATCGCCAATCGATACGGACTTTTCGGCATTATGACGCGCGGCCGGTATGAAAT
>JASHRB010000521.1 GCA_030037575.1 Candidatus Sulfotelmatobacter sp.
TTTGCCGATCAAGTTCGGCAGCCTGGTGCAGGACAACATCGCGAAGCGAAACCAGTCCCTTCAGTTCTTTTCCGTCTACGATCGGCAAATGCCGGAAACCAAACTCGTGCATGATGAACATGCACTCCTGGATGCTCTCATCCACGCTCACCGCGCGCGGGTTCGGGGTCATTACTTCTGCGACCGCAGTGTGCCCAGGGGTTCGGCCCGCAGCAACCACGCGGTTCATGATATCCCGTTCGGAAAAAATGCCGGCAAGTTGCCCGTTGCGCAGTACCGGCAACGCGCCAATATTATGTTCGGTCATAAATCGCGCCGCTTCCAGCACCGTGCTTCCGGCGTCGATCGAATAAACCTTTCGGTCCTTTACGAGATCGCGGAGGGTAGACATGGCAGGCTCCTTATGAAAACGCGCACTCCGGCTGGCCAGTCAGCGAGCCCGGCAATGCGCAAGCGGCACTACTCTATCACAGAGTCGTGGAACGAATGCGATGAAAAGGCCGCTGCTGAAATGCAGCGCGAACACGGCACCCCGACTTATAGTGATTCTCAAGCCTTGACCTAGAGTACCGACCGCACGAGGCTGGCTGAGCGCGGCGTGCTATTTCTCCGCAAAAATACCGGCAAGTGTTTGAAGCGCCGGCATTACAGATTACCCAAGCGTTAAAAACGAAATTGAGGTCCAAGACTGACCCTGAGATTGTTATGGGCGCCATTCAAGAAGTAAATATCGTCTCCCACTTCGGCGCGAACGCCAATGGGTCCGGTGAAGGCTTCAATGCCTCCCGCAGGATAAACGGCAAACTCAGTGCCGCTGGCAAGCGCGACTGCGCTCGTGAACCCCGCGGGCGCTGCGGCATTCGTGACGCTGAAGTTGTCGAATCCCACCTTCCCAATAACGAAGAATCGCACTGAGCCTGATCCCGTCTGGAACTTCGGGCCAAAAAATCCATGCAAGGTGCGGACGTGCGACGTCACGGTTGTGCTGGTTACGGTGTTGCGATAAGTCGAAGTGTAATTCCGCTGGAAGTCGTATGCCATTTCCGCTTCGATCTGGATCCATGGCTGAACGTTGAAGGCAGCCCGTCCGCCCAGACCGAGAAAGTTTTCCTGCGGGGTGGTGGCGCTGAGCCGGAAATAATCGACGAAAGCTCCCACCTCGGCGTGATCTTCGCTGATATCTTGTGCCCACAACGCCGGTGTGGCGCACAGCAAGACCAGGACCCCAAACCGAATGCAACGCTTCATTGACTAGACTCCTCAATCGTTGTTTGCTCCGCATCGCACATCAATCCCAGGAAAAGGAATAGAGAACGCGCGGCGGACGCGTGCGGAACGTGCAAATCTGATGAACGCGAATGAGGAAAGGGTTTGTAATCTGCAATCGAGCAGGGTTGGAATTTAGTTCTTATGCTGCCCGCAATCTGATTCAGTAGGGATTTCACCGCAGGTTTGGCCCATTAGGCGGGTCGGCCCGCTCAAGCCTGCTCTCCGCTTGAGTGAAGCAGCCCCTTTTGTCAGACCATCACGGCTTTCGAAGTCTGGCACTCTGACGCTTCAATTTCGGCATCCGCGTTCAGCGTTCGAGAAGAGTTTCTAGCGTGGAAAAGAAGGCGGGATAGGATATTCTCCCGCATTCGCTGCCGCGAATGAGCGTTTCTCCCTGAGCCCGCAACGCCGCAATGCTGAAGGCCATCGCGATGCGATGATCTCCAAACGATTCGATTTCGGCCCCGTGCAGAGTCTGCCCGCCGGGAATCTTCAGTCCATCTTGGCGTTCTTCGACCTGAGCGCCCATGGTACGAAGGTTCGCCGCGATCGATGCAACGCGGTCCGATTCTTTCACCCTCAATTCTTTTGCATCCCGCACCTCGATCCCTTCTTCTGAAAACGGTGCGATGGCTGCAAGCACTGGAATCTCGTCAATTAAAGCGGCCGCGTCAGCCCCGGCGATGGTCGCGCCCTTCAGCCGATTCCCTTGCGCTTGCAGCGTACCCACCGGCTCGCCCTGAACTTCGTCGAGCTGCGTCACCGAAATTCTCAGCCCTAGCTGGGAAAGGATGTCGAGCAAGCGGGCGCGCGTTGGATTCATCAGAAGATTGGGGATGGTCAACTGCGAGTCAGGAAACAGTGCCGCGGCGCAAAGAAAAAACGCTGCGCTCGAAATATCGCCCGGAACACCGGCTACGATCGCGCGCAAGCGCTGGCCGCCGCGAATTCGCACCTGGTTTTTCTGCCGGTCGAGTTCTGCACCAAACGCCCGCAAAGCGACTTCCCCATGGTCGCGCGTGCGAAGCGGCTCTTCGATTATTGTCTCCCCTTCGGCGAGCAGCCCGGCAAGCAACAAGCAAGTCTTAACCTGCGCGCTTGCAACCGGTATCCGGTAATGAATGCCTCTGAGAGATGAGCCGGTAACGCGCAGCGGAGGGCAGCCATTCCGCGATGTGATCTTCGCGCCCATTGCGTTTAGCGGCGTCACGATGCGTTCCATCGGCCGCCGCGAGAGCGACTTGTCTCCAGTCATCTCGCAGGAAAAATTCTGCGCGGCGACAATTCCGCTCAACATGCGGATTGTCGATCCCGAGTTGCCGCAGTCAAGCGACTGTTCAGGCGCAGCCAGCGACGGCCCGTTGCCCCGCACTTCGATCACGTTGTGCGCGTCGTCAATTCGCTCCCACTTCACTCCCAGCAAACGCAAACAGGCAAGTGTGCTGGCACAATCCGCTCCGCTCGAATAGTTCTCCAGCCGCGACTTTCCTTCGGCGAGCGCGGCCAGCATCGCGTAGCGGTGGGAAATGGACTTATCGCCGGGCAAGCTCACCGCTCCGCGCACATTACGCGCGGGGCGCACGACTACATGAGAATCGCTTTTCACATGAATTCACTATAGCGGCAAACGGGAGAATCGACCGAAGAGCTCAGAGCGGACGATTCAAGCGAAAGGCTTCGCCTCGGCGCGCGCTTGGCTCAAAATGTGGAATGGAATCTCTTTCAACATTAGCCCGAACTCGAACATCGGTGTCTCCGTGCCGCGGCCCCAGCGTGCGACCTCCCAATGAGCGCGCAGAAATTTCACATTGGGTTGGTCGGCTAAATCAAGGAAGAACGGATATTGTCCGCAATAAAACTTTTGCGGAAACGTGGCCACCGGCTTCGTGTCCCAGGCGGTGCCGTCGGCCGAACCGCTGATACTGACGTCGAGCGATTCTTGTTCAATGATTCGGGTAATATCCAGCGTGAGCAGGAACGCATGGCCAGCCGCGGTACTCACGTCTACCGCCAAGCCATCGCCTTTAGCCGTGACTGCCGTCTTTTGTGGAACCAGAGCCGCTTCGATCATGGCGGGAAAATTGTAGCACGCACCTGCCCCCTATACCGGCGCGAGCGGTTTACCCAACCGAATCCAGAAATTGCCGCACAAGCTTGGCAACTTCTTCCGGCCGCTCCCAAGGCGAGTAATGGCCAGCCTTCGCGACCACGCGCAACTGGCTGCCGGAAATATGCCGATGCATGAGTTGCGCCTCGTTGACTCCCGTCAGAACATCTTCGTCTCCGGTCACGATCAGAGTTGGAACGCCGATGGTCTTCAGAGTTTCCATGGAATCCGGGCGCTCGGCCATGCCGCGCTGCACCTGAGCCACATCCTCCGGTGACATTTCTCGCATCATGCGCAGCGCACCCTCGACCAAATCGGGACGCGTCTGGCGTGTGGTCCTGCCGAGCAAGCGCGGAGTCATGCTCTCGAAGAACAGTTCAGTTCCACGCTCGAGCACATCATTCGCGGCGGCGAGTCGCGCCGCTCGCGCCTCGGCAGAATCGGCCGCGGCCTTGGTGTTGAACAGACCGAGCGCCGCTACCCGTCCGCGATATTTCCGCCAAAATTCAAACAGCGCGTATCCGCCGATTGAAACCCCGATCAGCACCGCTCGCCCTAGGTTCGCATCGTCCATGATGCGTGCAATATCGCAGGCATGCTTCTCCATGGTGGCCGGACCGTCACCCGCTTCAGAATCGCCGTGTCCTCGCAGGTCAGGAAGGATAAGCCGATATCGCGACCCTAGGGCGTCAGCCGCAGGCGACCATAACTCAAGATTGGCAGGAAAAGAATGCAACAGAACAACGGGCGGTCC
>JASHRB010000522.1 GCA_030037575.1 Candidatus Sulfotelmatobacter sp.
GTGCAGCGGGCCATGCAAGCGGTGCAGTTGCACCCGCGCCATCAAGGTACGCCGATCGAGTTTCAGAGCAACGTGCCGCATATGGCTTGGTTCGATCCGCGCAAACTGGAGCGTGCACTGTATAACCTGTTGCTGAATGCCTGCGAAGCCGCACCGAGCGGCAATGGGAGGGTTCAGGTAACAATCGACCGGACCGAGTCTGCGATCAGCATCGCGGTTTCTGACAACGGTCCCGGCATCGCGCACGAAATTCGCGACCGACTGTTTCATCCATTTGTGAGTTTCGGCAAAGAAAATGGCACCGGGCTGGGGCTTACGGTGGTGCAAAAAATCGTACAGGACCATGGCGGCCGGGCTGTGATGGAGCGGACCGCGGACGCTCGAACGGTTTTTCGCATCACCCTTCCCGCGAAGTCTCAACCCGGTTTTCACGAGCGCGATGATGCGCCTGGCCGCCCCTTGCCGGTGGACAGCAGTCAAGCGATGTAACACTCAGCTCGACTCGGATTGGTCGTCCTAGTTTTCGGCCAAGTGACCCGTCGAAGACCCGAACGTCGTGCAGCTGGAGGACGTGTGAGAAACCCTGAGACCCTCGCGCTTCGCAGGATTGTGACCATGACGGTTTTTTTCACTTTGCTGAGCAGCCGCAGCTTCGCTCAAAACGGCGTGCCGACATTGCCGGCTGATGCCGTGATCCGACAGCTCGACTCGCAGGTGCGCGAACTGCGCGCAGTGGTCGAGGAGATGCGGGCCGAGAACGCGCAATCGCGGGCGGAAATGCGGGAATTGCGCCAGGAGTTGCAGGATACACGCACACTGCTGGCGCCGCTCGCAGCCGCAGCGAATGCGTCTCAACCGTCGACTCAAGCGGCGCAACCGGCAACGCGCAGCGAGACAAATCCAGCCGGTGGCGTTTCCTCTGAAGCGCAGAATCTTTTCCAAGCTGCATCGGGGGGCGATCTCGCAAATCGCGTTCAAAGCTTGGAGGAAACGACCCAGTTGTTGGGATCGAAAATCAACGAGCAGTATCAAACGAAGGTAGAAACCGCTGCGAAATACCGCGCACGGCTATCCGGAATTGTTTTGATGAATGCCTTTCACAATGTTGGCGCGTCTGACAATCTGGATCTGCCGGATTTTGCCGTTCCGGTCGCACCCGGGAGTCAGGGATCGAGCGCCGGGGCTACCTTGCGCCAGAGCGAGATCGGCTTAGAGATTTTCGGACCCACACTGGCCGGGGCCAAGAGTTCGGCGAACGTTGTCTTCGATTTTGCGGGAGGGTTTCCCGAAACGTCCAACGGCGTGAATTTCGGCATCGCGCGCATGCAAACCGCCAGCTTGCGGCTCGATTGGCAACATACATCGGTGGTTGCCGGCCAAGATTCTTTGTTCGTTTCCCCTTTATCTCCGACGTCGTTTGCGTCGCTCGCAATTCCTGCTTTCGCTTACGCTGGAAATCTGTGGGGATGGACTCCACAACTTCGCCTGGAGCAGCGGATTGCTTTGAGCGGTCAGCAGACTCTCACGCTCCAGGCCGGAGTGCTCGACAATCTGGACTGGGAGCCTCCCAGCAGCCCCTACTATCGCGCGGCGCAAGCGGGGGAGGAGTCCGGCCAACCTGCATACGCACTTCGCACCGAATGGTCGCGTCCGTTTTTCAACCATCCGTTGAGCTTTGCCGCGGCGGGCTACTTCGGCCGGCAGATTTGGTCGTGGGATCGTTACGTCGATGGCTGGGGCGGAATGACGGATTGGCGCATGCCAATCACCTCGCGACTAGGGCTTTCAGGCGAGTTTTACCGCGGACGCGGCATTGGCGGGTTGGGGGCCGGCATCGGACGCGCGGTTTTATTCGGCGGCAATCCGTACGACGCGACGACCCGCATCCGGGGACTCGATTCTTCGGGAGGATGGAGCCAGCTCAAATTCCAGCTCACACCCAAAATAGAACTCAACGGAGTGTTTGCCGAGGATGACGCGTTTGCGAGCGACATCCGCGGCTTCGCCAGCGATACGAATAATTTCGGCACGATCCTCGGTCGCAATCACGGGCAGATGGGAAATATCGTCTATCGTCCGCGGTCAGATTTATTGCTTTCGGCCGAGTTCAGACGCCTGCACAGCTTTCCCGTCTATAGCTCCCCTAACACAACGAATCAGGTGAATCTGGCCATGGGAGTTTTGTTTTGATCATGCGCCGCTTCCCCCATTTGCGATTGATTGGCTTGCTGCTGCTGATGTGCGTTTTCTCCGCCGCGCAGAATGTCGACCTCAAGGGCAAGGTGCAGCTCACGCGGAACGGACGGCGTATAGGTGACGCTTCCAAATTCGTTGTCTGGCTGACTCCGCTGGGAACGACGCTGGCGCCACCGCTACCCGCTCAGCGGCCGTCGGAGATCCCGCAGCTGGTCCAGAAAGACAAAGCATTTCACCCCTCCTTGCTGGTGATTCCGGCTGGAGGGAGGGTCGAGTTCCCTAATCGCGATCCCTTCTTCCACAATGTTTTTTCGCTGTTCGACGGCAAGCGATTCGATCTTGGACTTTACGAAAGCGGCACGACCCAGTTTGTGCGCTTCGACAGGCCGGGGATCTCTTACATCTTCTGCAATATTCACGCGCAGATGAGCGCAGTTGTGATTGTGGTCGCCACGCCGTATTATGCGATCTCTAACTGGCGTGGAGAAATCAGCCTTGGCGATGTGGCGCCTGGGCGGTATCAGATGCATGTCTTTCATCCCTCCGTGTCCGCGGACACGTTGCACGGCTTTGAGCACGAAATCACCGTCGTTCCGGACGATA
>JASHRB010000523.1 GCA_030037575.1 Candidatus Sulfotelmatobacter sp.
TGGCCTGCCGGGGAAACTCGCCGACTGTTCCGAGCGCGATCCCGGTCGCTGCGAATTATTCTTAGTCGAGGGCGAATCCGCAGGTGGAACCGCCAAACAGGGCCGCGACCGCCGCTTCCAGGCGATCCTGCCCCTCAAAGGAAAAATTCTCAACGTCGAAAAAGCCCGCTACGACAAGATGCTGGCCCACGAAGAAATTCGCGCCATGATCACCGCACTCGGCACCGGCATCGCCAAAGATGACTTCGATCCCACGAAGGTCCGGTACGGCAAAATCATTCTCATGACCGACGCCGACGTTGACGGCTCGCACATCCGTACGCTGCTGCTCACCTTTTTCTTTCGCCACATGCAGGAGCTGATCAAGCGCGGCAACGTCTTCATCGCGCAGCCGCCGCTTTACTCGATCAAAAAAGGCAAGTCGATGCAGTACGTCAAGGACGACGAGGCCTTTGACAAGATCATGCTTAAACGCGCCGCTGACGGCCTGATCGTGCGCTACGGCGAAGGTGCGGCCAAGCTGGAAGGCGCGAACCTCACGCGCTTTATGAGCGTGCTCAAGGAGTACCTCAACTTCTTCGACAAGGTGAACAAGCGCTTGCGCGACGAAGCCGTCACCGAGCTGCTGCCCAAGCTCGATCTTTCGAAGCACGGCGATTTCGAAGGCGATAAAAAAACTCCCTCGAAAAAAATCGAGAAGCTCGAAAAAGAATTGAAGCGCCTGCAAAAAGACCGCAAGTTCAAAGAGGTCGAAAGCCGCTTCGACGAAGAACACAATCTGTGGGAAGTGAAGTTCGTCAGCTCCCAGGGATCCGAGCACGTCATCCACTGGGAACTCGCCTCCAGTCCTGAATGCCGCCAGTTGATCGCCAAATTCAAGCAGATCGAGCCGTATCTCGAGCCCCCCTTCGTGGTCGAAGCCGTCGTGAAAGCCGCTGCCGCAAGCGACAACGGCGCGAACGACGAGCGAGAAGCCGAAGACGGCGGGGAAAATAAGCCCGACAAAAAATCTGCGAAACCCGCGCCCAAAGCCAAAGTCGCGGCCGAGCCGGTCGAAAAAACGACCGCGCGCGAGCTGTTCGATTACGTGAAAAAAGAAGGCAGCCGCGGCTACGACGTGCAGCGCTACAAAGGCCTGGGCGAAATGACCGCCCCCCAGTTGTGGGAGACCACCATGGACCCCGAGCGGCGCACGCTGCTTTCGGTGAAGCTCGAAGACATCGCCGAGTGCGAAACCATCTTCAGCACGCTCATGGGCGAAGACGTCGAAGCCCGCCGCAAATTCATCGAAGAAAACGCGCTGGATGTGAAGAATTTGGATATCTGAAGCTAGCGATCGGGTCATGAGGGGCAGAGGATGCGCTTGGCGAGCGCGGCCCGCAACCTGCCGCGCTTAGCCGTGGCCCGTTTCCGGCCTTCGCCGCGACGCAATCGTCGCCCCCGCCGCCAGCAGCGTCATCACCGAGATGATCCCCAGCGAGATCACACAGTACACGCACCACACGCCCAGGATGTCCTTTTCGATGTGGGCCAGGTAGAGCGAATAGGCCAGGCCGGCCGCGGCCGCGGCCAGCACCAGGGGATACGCGCGGCGCGCGGCCAGCACGCCCATGAGCAGATATCCGGCGAGGCCGAGCACGGCCACGGGAATGCCCGTGCCTCTGACGACGGCGTAGGGGCTTTTGTTGACCATGCCGCAATCCCAGCGCTCGTTGATACTGCAAGGCGAGTCGCCTTGGGTGCGGTAATGCTCGCGCAGCGCGAGAGAGGAAACGACGATGCCGAAAATGGCCAGAAAAATCAGGACGTATTTCACGATGCGCTCTCCTGAAGGGAGGATATGACTCATAAGGATGCGCGCCCATCGCGCGGGTGGTAGCGTCGCAAAAACCGCGGCGCTGGGCGCGGCTCGCCCCCGTCGTCCGGCGGCAAAAAGCTGGGACCTCAGGGCGACACGACCATTTCTCCTAGCTGGCCGCGTGCGACGCCGCCAGATCCTGCAGCAAATCCGTTGCCTGCCAATCGGCTCCGTGATACCAGCGGTAAATTTTTCCGTCGGGAGAGATCACGGTCGTGCTTAACGAGTGGGTGATCAGTCCATCGTCGTTTTCCAGGGTCAAGGCAAAGTAATTGGCAAATTTGGGCAATTCCGCTTTCGGAATCGCCGCAAACTCCCAATGCCTGAACAGCGCCGGATCTTTACTGCCAGCGCAGGAGAAGCCGTAAGCCCGCAGCACTTTCGGCGTGTCGTGCGCGGGATCGAAGCTGACGCTGAGCAAATGCGTCTTGCCGTAGCGCGCCGGGTCAGCCAGCACTTCCTTGTCGATGGCGGCGAACTCGTGGCTAACGCGGGGACAGAAATCGGGGAACGGACAGCGCGTGTAAACCAGCGTGAGCAGCAGAGTTTCGCCGCGATACTGACGCAGGGAAATCTGCTGCGCGTTCTGGTTGATCAGTTGGAAGTCGGGCACTTGCTCGCCGGGCTGGGGAGTGTGCAGACTGGCAGTCGGCTTTTCGGAAGCCGGGAGTTGCGCGTGTCCGGTGACCTTCACGTTCTCCAGCCAGTATTGGTTGGGTCCGACGACGACATCGGCAATGATGGAGTCGCCCGGGCGCAACTGATCGAGCGTCGAAGCGGGCTTGACGCTGTAGGGCATGACCATCGCTTCCATGAAGCCCGGGATCGGCTCGTTGCTCAGGTTGGCCGTGCCCGCGTTCTTGTCCACGGAAATGACGGTGCCTTTGAGGGAGTAGCGTTTCATGTGGTCGGCGGCGCCGCCCGACCGTCCTCGATTACAGGCGGCGGAAAAGCAAAAACACAACGACAACCCGATCCATAGCAAGCGCGGAGAAATTGAACTGGGATTTCGGCACATCATGTTTATTATCTCCGATCACGACATCGCAGTCTCGGGGAAACGCCGTTCTGGGTAACACGCGCATGGAGGCTCTTTGCCAGTATGAATTTTTGCTGCGCAACCGGGAGCGAGCTGGTTGGCGGGAAATCTCGCAGCGCGGAGGAAGAGACTTCGGCTACCGAGCTCCTTGCCTCAAGCCCGAAATGAGACACTGTTCCGCAATCGGTCGAGTGGCTCGTGCCTTCAGGCGATGGAGAGATGCGGAGGCCCGCGCGGAGAGTGGGGAGTTGCCGCTTGCGCGCGGGGCAGCGCGGCGCAGACTTCCACAAGCAATCCTGCTATGCCCTTCGAAAAGCCCTGGGCGGCCCGCGGCTGAGGATGAGCCCACTGCGCGGTTGTGCGGGCGCTGCGGCAGCCGTGGTCGCGCACCAGGTAAGGCGGCTGGATGTGGCACAATGGCGGCAAAAGACCCGAATTCCTCGCGCCGCTCGGAATGATAAACCAGCCCGCTGGGCTCGCCGGCCATTGCGGCCGGCGAGCTTATAAAAAATCTGCTATTGATCTCTGCATAAATAATGTAACAGTTCAAAGCAAAAAAGACGGCAGGTCGGATTGCAGGATGCAGCCGCGTAGTTTCCTCGGCGAAGTACGAATGTTGTCGATAGAACGCTGGACATCTTCTACCAGTTCATCCTCGTCTCGGGGACAGCTATTGGCCAGCTCCCCCTTGGCCAGCGACCAGACGCCTTCGTCAGGATTTAGTTCGGGCGCATAGGAGGGGAAGTACTCAAGGTGGAGGCGATGATGTTGCCGCTGAAGTTGTTCGAGGGGATGCCCCTTGTGGGTCGAGGAATTGTCCAGCAGCACGATAAGTGGACCGTGCAGGTGGCGCATCAATTCGCGTAGAAACGCACAGACCTCCTGCTGCCCGATGTTGTCGAAGAAGAGCAAATAGTAGAGGTTCAGCCGATGTCGCCGAGGACTGAGAGTGATTCCGGAGATGACACTGATCTTGTCGCGCCGTCCCTGACGGTGACGATGGATAGGGGTGCGCCCCTGCGGAGCCCAAGTTCGTGCCACCCGGGGAATGAGCAAAAAGCCCGATTCGTCGGCAAAGACTATGTGGGCGCCCAGCCGCGCGGCGTTTTTTTTATACGCGGCCAATCCTTCTGTTTCCAGCGTTCGATGGCCGCCTCATCCCGCTCCAGGGCACGCCGTTCCGGTTTCTGCACGCTCCACCCCAGACTATGCAGCAGACGACCGATGTGATCGCGATGGTACTCGACCTGAAACTCGCGGCGGACCAACTCGGCTATGCGGGCTGTAGTCCACAGATTCGTCCGCCAGCCGTGCGCGGTCGCCCCCTGCAGAAGCATCCGGATCAGACGCTTGCGCTCGACCGCGTCCAACTTCCAAGGACGGCCCGGCGAAAAACGCACCTTGAGTGCTTGCACCCCTCCCCGGCGGCGAGCATCTCGCCAGCGCATCACCGATACGGCCGCGCAGCCGACACGCCGGCCTACTTCGTTCAGGGAATAACCACGATCCCACAATGCCAACGCGCGCCTGCGTCGGTCTTCCAGAAGATCGGCACTTCCCCGTGGTCTCGGCATAAATGTACGGGCGAAGGCCAGAGCACTTACATATTACATTATTTATGCAGAGATCAATA
>JASHRB010000524.1 GCA_030037575.1 Candidatus Sulfotelmatobacter sp.
GCGGTGGTCACGGCTCGGGCCGACGTGAAGGGGCAGCAGTTGGGCGAAGACTTCAGCGGACCGTACCGTTATACGCGCGTCTGGGTCCGGCACAACGGAAGGTGGCAAACCGTGAGCTATCAGGCAACGGTTACGCAATAAATTCCTTGCGGTTCTTCCGGCGTCGGATTCTGTCCTCCCATTACACTGTTTACCATGGTGATCGCCGAGAAAACGTTGATTCAGCGGATTCGCCGCGCCGCGGCCCTGGGACGGAACCCGGCCGTTCGAACCGGAATGGGGGATGACTGCTCCGTGTTGCGATTCTTGGCGAAGAATGGCAAAGCCTCTGACGCGCTGGTCACGACCGACTTTACTCTGGAAGGGATTCATTTTCGTCGAGAGTGGCATTCGCCCGAATCCGTCGGGCATCGCTGCCTGATGCGCGGGCTGAGCGACATCGCGGCCATGGGGGGCGAGCCGGTGGCTGCATTTCTTTCGCTGGCATTGCCTCGTGATCTGGCACAAAACTGGGTGGGCCGCTTCGTCCGCAGCCTGATCAGTCTGGCCCACAGATACGGCGTGAGCCTGGCCGGGGGTGATACGGCCGAATCGCCCAACGGAATTCTGGCGGACATTATCGTGGTCGGAACCGTGCCCAAAGACAAAGCGATCCTGCGCTCGGGAGCGCGGCCCGGCGATCGCATCTACATCAGCGGAGCACTCGGGGGCGCGAGCGCGGCGCTGCTGGGAATGGGCACAAAGGCAAAGCGCAAATGGACTCCACGGGAACATCGGCGCCATTTCTTTCCCGAGCCCCGAATCGAGCTGGGGCGTATTTTGCGAGAGAGAGGTCTGGCTTCCGCGATGATCGATACCAGCGACGGACTCTCGACCGACCTTGCCCACATTTGCGAAGAAAGCGGTGTGGGCGCTGCGTTGCGGGCGGAATCGATTCCTCGAGCCAGCCTGGGCCGGCCTTCACGCCCGGTGGATCTCAAGCTTGCGCTGCACGGCGGCGAAGATTACGAACTGTTATTCACTGCGCCTGGCGGCAGGAGAATTCCCTCTCGATTGGCCGGAATCCCCATAACCCTGATCGGCCACATCACGCGCGGCAGCAGAATATTGCTGTTCCATCGGCGCGGTGCCGGCTACCGACTCGAGCCGCGCGGCTGGGAACACTTCCAAAAGGACTAGGTACTTCGGTTACCTGTCCCTGCGAATCCGTCTTCCTGGTGCCGAAAACTCGGGAGTAGAGTTAGGCCATGTCCCACTCCCGAGTCATCTTCTCTCGCATTCTGCCAGCCTTAATGGTTTTTGCCGGGGCGGTTTCCTTGGCCGCGGATAACAAGCAGCCGCCGGCGGGGCACGCCAGAATTCCCGTTCCCGCGGTCACCAACGAGTACATCCACCAGGAGTTTGGCGACAATTGCACTCTTCTGCCGGAGTATCCGCAATACGTCGGGGATCTGGACGACGATGGCATCGACGATCTTGTGGTTGCGGCGCGTTGCAAGAATCCCATGGCCGACCAGGCGGAATACGGTTTTCGCGTCACCGACCCGTATGATAGTTATCTTGGCTTCGGCAGCAACGTCAAAACCACTTCCGCCTTCGCATCGGACGTGCCCGAGCGCAAGGGAGTGGTTCTGTTGATCGTGCACGGAGTCGGCCCCCAAGCCTGGCGATCAGACAAAGCCAAGCCAAAATTTCTTCTGATCAACCTGCCCTTCAAGACCCTGGCCGTAAAACGACTGGCGCTAAACAAGAAAAAAACCGTGCTGGGCATTTACATGGAAGAGGACGGCGAAGGCGAACAGTCGTCTTCGGTCCTCTACTGGGATGGCAGGAAGTATCGTTACCAACTGCTCGGCCCCACCATGGAATAGGGTATCGCCGCCCGCCGGGCGGCTTGAGGCGCTTAACCTCCGCTCAGGAAACCCTTTCCCCGTTTGCGCTTTCTGGCGGACTCTCTTCCGCCTGCTGCCGCTATAATCTCTTTGCAATGAATCGCGAAGAGAAACTTGCGGAACTGGAAAAACGCAACCGACTGGCTGAAGCAGGCGGAGGCGCTAAGCGCCGCGAGCGCCAGCACAAAGAAGGAAAAATGTCGGCGCGCGAGCGCATCGAGTTCCTGCTTGACGACGGAACTTTCGAAGAAACCGACAAGCTGGTCACGCATCGCTGCACCGACTTCGGCATGGCCGAGCAAAAGTATTACGGCGATGGATTTATCACCGGCCATGGCCGCATCGAAGGCCGGCTGGTCTATGTTTTCGCCCAGGATTTTACCGTCTTTGGCGGGTCTTTGTCGGAGACAAATGCGGCCAAGATCGTCAAGATCATGGACTTGGCCGCCAAGATGGGCGCGCCCGTGATTGGATTGAACGATTCCGGGGGGGCGCGCATTCAGGAGGGCGTGGTTTCGCTCGGCGGCTACGCCGAGATCTTCATGCGCAACACCATTTATAGCGGATTCGTGCCGCAGATTTCCGCCATCATGGGACCGTGCGCGGGTGGGGCGGTCTATTCGCCGGCAATCACCGATTTTGTGGTCATGGTCGACAAAACTTCCTACATGTTCATCACCGGGCCGGACGTGATCAAGACGGTGACGCACGAAGAGGTCAGCAAGGAGCAACTTGGCGGCGCGCTGACACACAACGAGACTTCCGGCGTGGCGCACTTTCTGGCCCACGACGACGCCGAGTGTCTCTCCATGGTGCGCGAGCTGCTGAGTTTTATTCCCTCGAACAATCTCGACGACCCCCCGCGGCAGGGATGCAGTGACCCCATCGACCGTGCCGAGGCGCCGCTCGATGAAATCGTCCCCAGGCAATCGAATCTGCCCTATGACATGAAAGCCGTAATTCACGCGGTTGTTGACGACGGATATTTCTTCGAAGTACAGGAGCACTTCGCCAGGAACATCATCGTGGGTTTTGCTCGCCTCCACGGCCGCAGCGTGGGCGTCGTCGCCAACCAGCCCGCGGTGCTGGCGGGCACGCTCGATATCAACGCTTCTTTGAAGGGCGCGCGCTTCGTGCGCTTTTGCGACTGCTTCAACATTCCGCTGATCACGTTCGAAGATGTTCCCGGATTTCTCCCCGGCACCGCGCAGGAGTACGGCGGCATCATCAAGCACGGCGCCAAGCTGCTGTTTGCCTTCGCCGAGGCCACCGTACCGAAAATCACCGTCATCACCCGCAAGGCCTACGGCGGCGCCTATTGCGTGATGGCCTCGAAGCACATCCGCACCGATGTGAACTATGCCTGGCCGACCGCCGAAATCGCGGTCATGGGGCCCGAAGGTGCGGTCGACATTGTTTACCGGCGCGAATTGGAGGCGGCTAACAACGGTGGTTCCGGAGCGGAGACCCGCGCGTCCGTTCGCCAGAAGAAGATCGAGGAATTCCGCGACCGCTTCGCCAGTCCCTATGTCGCCGCCGAGCGCGGATTCATTGACGCCATCATTGCGCCGCGCGAAACCCGCAAGAAACTGATCCAGGCGCTGGCCATGCTCGAAACCAAGCGCGACAAGAACCCGCCCAAGAAGCACGGGAATATACCGCTGTAGGACAAACCGGTGTGGCCCCTCCGCACGTGCCTCGCGACGCCAGCTGACGAATGGCCGTATCGCCTGAAGCACAAAAGCGATAACGACGCCATTCCCCCAATCGTCGATGCTCCGGCAAAGCCGTGCTCTTCAGGGGATGGGCGGATAAAAGTTAAGAGTTCCGAGGTTCTGTTGGGTCCATTCGTCTCGGCCAGTAGCTCGCTTTAGACCCTCGCTCGACCTGCGGTGCAGCTTCCTT
>JASHRB010000525.1 GCA_030037575.1 Candidatus Sulfotelmatobacter sp.
CCAACAGCGGCGGGGGAATCGATCGCAACATGCGCATGGCGTATTCCGAGCAGGCCAGTTTGCAGATCGACCAGGAGGTCGGCAAAGGTTTGGTGGTGAGCGTTGGATATCTTTTTCTGCGCGCACACAAACAGATTCGTCCCGAGAATTTGAACGTGTGCCCTTCTGCCGGGCTCACCGACAGCGCGACGACCTGCTTTGCCGCAGACACGGTTCCCGGTCCGCCAACCACTCCGACCGGACCGTTCCCCAATAATCGAATGCCCGATGGCCGCGCTGGTTTCAGCGGAGTTCTCTACAACAACGCCGGGCTCATGTATTACCTGGACGGCTCTGGCAATGCTGAGTACAACGGCGGAACGATATCGGTAAGGGACAAGCTGAACCAGTATTTCCGGTTCAACGCGAACTACACCTATTCGCACACGCAAGACGACGGCACTTTCACCACGTTCGTCAGCACTCCGCAGGATCTCTACGCGCGTTATCTTGAGCGCGCTGACTCGGTGCAGGATGTTCGCCATCGATTTGTCGGCAATTTTACAGCCGACACCGCCAAGGACAGCTTCCTGCGGGACTTCGAGTTCAGTACGATCGCCTCGCTGCAGTCACCGCGGCCATTCACGATGTTTGTGGGCAACGACGAGAACGGCGATACCAATCCGGTGACCGACCGCGTGGGATGGTCGCCGCGCAACGCCTACCGCGGCGATCAGTTCTACGATTTCGATCTTCGCCTGTCGCGCGGTATCAAGATCGGCGAGCGCAAGAATCTCTTGCTGGCATTCGACGCCTTCGATGTGTTCAATCGCCAGAACATAAATGAAGTCACTTCCGTCTACGGCGGCGGAACGCCCGATTTCTGTGGCGGGACAACGCCTTTCAACGGGCCGATCCCGCAGCATTATAATGACGCCCCCTCGCTGGCGATTGAGCGAGGACAGGTATCGTGTGTTCACTACACCGGGGCTTATGCGAATTTCAGCGTCGCTCCGGCGCCGAGCACGCTGTTCGGAACGCCAAGAACGATGTTCAATCCGCGGCAGCTGCAGATCTCGGCAAAGTTCACGTTTTAGGTGCGGCGGTCGCCGAGCTCGGCGCCGATTTGTGGTGAGGCGGAGCCAGGGTAACTTTTCAGCATCTCTTCTCCACCCGCCGACGCGAGCGTGGAGCTTCGCGACGGTCGCGGATTATCATTATTGGTTGACCCCACTCGCCAGAAAGCCCCCATCCACGGCCAAGATCGTGCCAGTGACGAAGCTGGCCGCGTCGGAAGCGAGAAAGATTGCCGCCCCCACCAACTCCTCCAGCTCACCGAAGCGCTTGATGGGGGTGCGCAGCAGAATTTCCTCGCCGCGCGCGGTGCCGACGACGAGTTCCTCGGTCAGCGGAGTGCGGAAATAGCCGGGCGCGATGGCATTCACGCAAACTTTGTGTTTTGCCCATTCGATGGCCAGCGATTTGGTGAGCGACGCCAGTCCGGCTTTGCTGGCACAGTAAGCCGCGACCTCAAACAGGGCGAGGAACGAACCCATCGAGGCGATGTTGATGATGCGTCCATAATTGCGCTCAATCATGTGGCGCCCGAAAATCTGGCAGACACGCAAGGTGCCGGTCAGGTTGGTATCGATCAGGCGATTCCAGTCAGTCTCGGGAAACTCCAGGGTGGGAGCGCGCTGGTTGAAGCCGGCCGCGTTCACCAGGATGTCCACCTTCCCGAACTTGTCGAGGGACGCTTGCAACAATTGGGCGAGCGATTGGCGTTGGGTGACATCGCAAGTTGCGCGCAGCGATCGGCGGCCGAGCGATTCGATTTCGTCCGCTGTCGCCGTAACCAGCTCCCAGCGGCGCGCGCTGGGAACGACGTCGGCGCCAGCCTGAGCCAGACCCAACGCGATCGTCTTGCCGATGCCCGAACTTCCGCCGACGACAACTGCCACCTTGCCATCAAGCTCCAAAAGTTTATAACTCATATTTTGCCTGTTGCGCGCGGGCGACCTGCGGCCGGCGAGTCTCACCAAATTTACTGACTTGCCCTCTTTACTCCACGCCTCCACCGAGTCGTCAGAGTGGACGGACCAGCCCTCTACGGGTTGATTCCGTGTTCCGCACCAGCAACAGAACCAGAATCATACCGAGAAAGGGAACCAGTCCGGCGAGGATGACAATCGGATCGAAGGCGTGCGTACCCATGGCCCGGCGCGAGTCGGAGAAATAACCGATAAGTTTAAAAGCCACAATTGTGCCGATGCCCGCACCCGTGCCGCTCAGCCCGCTAACCGACGCCACCGACCCGCTGTAAAACAGGTCGGAAGGAAGCACGTTCGCCATGGTGGTGAATCCGGCGTATGTAAAGGTCACGAGGGCAAAAAGGAAGGCGATCACGTACAGGTTAGTAGTGAAAATCGTTGGGATCAGCAAGGTCATGCCGATTCCGCCATAGATGATCGGCAGTTTGCGGGCCGCGGCCAGAGACCACCCGCGCTTTACCAGATGGCCGGAGATGCCTCCAGCAAAGAAGCTGCCCAAATCGGCGGCTAGGAACGGAATCCACACTGCGAGCAGTCCGCTTTTCAGTGCAATGCCTTTCCCAACCAGATAGATGGGGAACCACTCCGTGATGAAGAAAAAAACCGGATCGGTAAAGGACTTGGCAATGATGGTTCCCCAGGCCTGCGGCAACTTGAGAAGATCCCGCCATCGCGGACGAAGAGTGCTTTCTCGGGATACATCCGTGTCGTTCCTGTCTGCGAGAATCATTTCGAGTTCAGCCGGACTAACACGGTTGTGCTGTTCGGGCGGATAGTAAATCCATCGCCAGCAAATCAGCCAAAGAAAACCCAATATGCCCGGAATCATGAAGGTCGGACGCCATCCCCAGCGGAAATAAATCCACAGAACAATAAATGGAGCGACTGCACCTCCGATCGAAGATCCACTATCGAAGAATGCCGTGGCCAATGCCCGCTCGCGCTTGGGGAACCACTCCGAAACCGCTTTGGTAG
>JASHRB010000526.1 GCA_030037575.1 Candidatus Sulfotelmatobacter sp.
TCTCAACAATCCCGAGGCTGCACGCGCCGCGTTTCGGGAGTTCTTGCACCGCTACCCGCACAATCGCCTGGCCGACGATGCCCGCCAGGCCATTGCTGATAGACCAGAGAAGGCGAATAAGGACGGGGAAGCGGCGAAAGTCGGCGGCCAGGGAAAGTCAACCAAAGGCAAAAACCTGGCAGAAAGCGCCGCGGCCGAGGATGGCTCTGCTTCCGAGTTGGAGAGAAACGAGCAACACGCTGAGCAGGACGATTCCGCCGCCGACGATGCGGCCAACCATCAGCCCGCCCAAGACGGCCCGGTTCCGGTCCGCCTCAACACTTTGCCGCGCGTGACCAGCATTCGCCATTGGTCTACACCGGGCTACACCCGGGTGGCCATCGACCTAGAAAGCGACGTGAAATTTTCCTCCCAGCGCATCGGCACGCCGCCGCGCATTTATTTCGATCTCGAGGATACACGCCTGGCTTCCACGCTGGTCGGCAAGACCTTCGATGTGGAGGACAGCTTCCTCAAGAAAATTCGCGTCGCACAATTTGCCCCTCGCCGCACGCGCGTGGTTTTGGAAGTGGAGAATCTTTCCGCCTACGATGCGTTTCTTCTGCCTAATCCCGCGCGGCTGATCATCGACATTCACGGCCGGGATGTTCATGGGAAGAATACCGCCGTCGCTTTGCCGAAAGCGCCGAACAGGTCCGGCCCCGTGGCGGACTTCGCCCCGGCGGAAGCTTCGGTCGGGACCGAATCGGGCGGCGGCCTGTCTGCCGAATCGAAGGCTGGCTCCGAAGCAGCTTCCGAGGGCGAATCGGAAGCAGAAACCGCCGCTCTCCAGCCGCAAAGTTGGCCCCCCGCTGCAGCCCGTACATCGGTCACCAGAATCACGCAAAATGGAATCGTGAAAACGATTGTCGATGACGATGCTGAAGCTGAGGCCACCCCACCTGCCCCCTCCAAGCGGAATTCGCGGACCATGCAGTCCGCGGCTTCCGACAAAACGGACGACAAGCTAGCGAAGAACTCCGATGCTTCGCCCCAGGCTCGCCAGGCGGGCGGGGGGAGCTACTCTGGCGAATCCCCTACGGCCGTGCCTGGGCGCGGGCTGTCTTCTTCGGCGTCTAGCGCGGGCGATTTTGGCGTGCGCGAAGCCATTCCGACCGCGAACGGCGACCGTTCTCTGATTCGCACCCTCGGACTGAAAATCGGCAAGATCGTCATCGATCCCGGACACGGCGGCCACGACACCGGCACCATCGGTCCGAACGGCCTGGAAGAGAAGGACCTTGTCCTCGACGTGGGCCGCCGGCTGGGCCGGCTTCTGGAAACCCGGCTGGGTGCACAAGTGGTGTACACGCGCAAAGACGACATCTTCATCCCGCTTGAAACGCGCACCGCAATCGCCAACCAGGCGCGCGCCGATTTGTTCATTTCCATCCACGCCAACTCGAGCCCCGATGAAGCCGCCCGCGGCGTCGAAACATACTACTTGAACTTCACCTCTTCGCCCGATGCCCTGGAAGTCGCAGCCCGCGAAAATGCGGTGTCCGAGGCCTCCATCTACGAACTGCAGGACCTGGTGAAGAAAATCGCACTCAAAGAAAAGATTGACGAGTCGCGCGAGTTTGCCTGCGACGTGCAGGAATCTCTGCATGGCGGCCTGGCCAGCAAGTTTCCGGCGATTCGCGACCGGGGCGTCAAGAAGGCTCCATTCATCGTTCTGATCGGCGCCAACATGCCGTCCATCCTGGCCGAGATTTCCTTCGTCAGCAATCCCAGCGACGAGCGCCGGCTCTCGACCGGCGAATACCGCGAGCGCATCGCCGAATATCTCTACCGCGGCATCGCCAAATATGCCAACGGACTGGGGGGCGTCAAAATCGCCAGCAAGCTGGACAAGAATGGTGCACAATAACCACTTCTCTGGCGTGCACCGCGATCTGAACCTGCGGTCGGACGGTGCACCCTTCCGACCTAGTTCGAAAAACTGGAGTAAGGAGTTCAGGTCGACCACCTTGCCGATTTGTCCTTCAGCCTGATTCCTCCGGGGAAACTTTTTACTGTTCCCTGTGGTCTAATTAAGCGAGGGATTCTGTCTTGAGCATCCCGTCCATCCCTTTTTCAAAGCCGCTGATGGTGCTCGCGGCCGGGCTTTGTCTCACGGCCGGCGCCGGGGCCGCGTCCCCCCACTCCGAATCTCCGCCCATCCTTCCCCGGCAGTTTGCCGACTGGCGGATCCAGGGTGCGCCGCAAATCAGCAGCGACGCATCGGCCGCCGATCCGGCAAATGCGGCCTTGCTCAAAGAATACAGTTTCACCGACTTCGAATCGGCCACCTACAACAGCGACGACGGTCGCACCCTGCAGGTTCGCGCCGCCCGCTTCGCCGACGCCAGCGGCGCTTTTGGCGCGTACACGTTCTATCTCGGGCCGCAGATGGTGCGGGAGGAGATCGGCGACCAGGGCGCGTCCTTCAATCAGCGGGTGCTGTTTTATCGCGGCCACATTGTTGTCGACGCGCTCTTCAGCCAGATGTCGGTCATGTCGGCGGCCAGTTTGCGCGAACTCGCGGGCCAGCTGCCGCGACCTCCGGGCAACGCGGGAAACCTGCCCCCGATCCTGGCCTACATGCCGCACCGCTACGAAGCCAACAGCGAAAAATACGCCGAAGGTCCGCTTGGCCTAGGGGCGATTCACTCGCCGCTCCCGGCTGCGCTGGTCGACTTCAACTCCAGCCCCGAGATCGCGCTTGGCCAATATTCCACTCCCAGCGGGGCGGCCACGCTGATGTTGATCGAATATCCGACGCCTGCATTGGCTGCCGCGCATCTGCGCAGCATCGACGCCGCGAATCACGCGGCCCCACCTCCACCGGGGGTGGCGGCTGTCGAAAACGTCGGTCCATTTTTCGATAAGCGCACCGGCCCCATCGTCGCCATTGCCGCCGGCTCGCTTTCGCCAAACGACGCGCAGACCTTGCTCGGCGCCGTCAACTACGAGGCGCGCGTCACCTGGAACCAGAACACATATTTCGACAAAAAGAACAACCTCGCCAACCTGCTGGTCAACATCATTCTGCTGTGCATGATCATCGGCGCGATTTCTCTTGCCGCGGGTGTTGCCTTTGGCGGGGTGCGCGTGCTTTTCCGCCGTTATTACACGGGCGGCACCGAGGAGGTGGAGTTCATTTCTCTCGACCTCTCCCAGACGGCGGCGCGGACTTCAGGGCACGCTTCGAACTCCGGTGCCTCCTCGAAAAGCCGCATAAATAGCGAGGAATAATGGGCTTGCCAACCACCCGGGGGCGATTTTGTCTCAAATTGAAACAATTTCGCCTTGTGTTGACCGAGTCTATAACTTATTGAAAGTAAAGACATTTATTTACGAAAAATTCCTTGACACCCTGCTTTTTCGGCTCATAAGATTTTGTCCAGAAAAGTTTTGACGGGATTTCTTGCCTCCGTTGGAACTATTCTCCCTTGAAAGAAGAGGCTGCCCAGTTGCCGGGCGGCCTTTTCGTTTTTCCCGAAGACAGAATTTCTCTCTCGGGTGGACGCGCTCATGGTCTTGCGCGTGGAACAGTGGGGAACGTTCGCGCGGCGGTTTCGTAATTCTTAGTGAAACTTGCTCTTGTGCGGTCAAGCTCCGGCTTTGCAACCGGCGAGGAGGAAGCCATGTTCTGCGATGGATGCGGTGCGCAGGTTCAGCCCCATCAGACCTTCTGCAGTCAATGTGGCAAACGGATTTTGGGCGCGGTAGCCGAGATGCCGCCAGGTCGCGGTCGTGTGCGGCAGCATCTGAACCTGCTCGGAATTCTCTGGCTGGCTTTCTCCGCGTTCAACGCGGTCGGCGGACTTTTGGTTTTGTTTGCATACAAGATTTTCATGTACCGGCTCAACCTGCCGCCTTTCGTCCCGCCATTGCTCGCCGGAATCGGTTGGTTGGTGATTTTGAAAGCTGCCGTCGGACTCGCCGCCGGTTTCGGCCTGTTGCAGCGGGAGTCCTGGGCGCGCATTCTGGCGCTGATTCTGGCTTTCATTGCCCTGTTTACCAACATTCCTTTTGGCACGGCTCTCGGCGTCTACACCTTGTGGACCCTGCTCCCGCGCGAAGCGGAACAGGAATACGAGGCGCTGGTGGCCGCAAAAGTGGCGGCATAATCGTGCTTCGACGGAAGTCGAAAGACGAGAACTTGCATAGCTATTGATGCCCTTCTGCAACCGAGCTTTTCACTGACGCCGCCTTCTGATACTGTTTTGAATCTGTCCTGCGACTGGTTTCGATGCCATTGTGGTTGGATCACTGTCATCCCTGATCCCTTCATGGAGGTTTAGCAGTCGCTGAATCGCTTGTCTGGTGCGCCAGCTTTTTCGGGGAAAGGACAACTGCGTGATCGTTGGGGT
>JASHRB010000527.1 GCA_030037575.1 Candidatus Sulfotelmatobacter sp.
GAGGAAGCTCACCCACCGTCGTTGCCTGCACAATCGCCACTTCGACAATCTTCAAGAGGTCATCCCCCGGGGTCGAATCCGAGTTCGTCAACCTGGACCACTCGCAACGACGTCCTCCGCAGGCTATGCGCAATTACTTAAGACGCTACGATTATTTGTGTGGAAAACCGGTCCGGCTTAAGGCTGCATCGGGCTGATTGGGTCATCGCCATGGCAGAGGCCGAGGCAGATCAGGGTCCCGGCGATGGCCAGCCCGGCCCCCACCGCCCACAACGAATCGAGGTCCGGGCCGCCTATTGTTGTTCCCTGGGTCGGCCGGATAATTGCGGCGCACCGGTCCGACCGCGCCGCGTTCTCCCCCTGGTGCACGATGGTGTCCGATGATTCGCCCTGTTTGGATTTCTGCAGCACCGCGCCGTGAGAATGTATTTTGACATCGCTCCTTGTGGCCTCCACGCGTACCTTGCCGTCACGATCTGTGACTTCGTATTGCGTCTGGTCATAATTCACGGGGCCGATGGTAATGCAGCCCACGATGACTTCCATTTCGGTTGAGGTAGCAAGTTGCAGGCTGCCGTGGTCGAGAGCGAGTTCGTGTCCTTGGAACTGCACCATGGTTTCCGGCCCCACTACGACGCTCGATCCGGCGATATCGATTCGGGCCATGTAGCCCGCCTGGGTCTGGACGAGAGAGTCAGGGAAAATGGCGGCGATGGGAGGGGCCTGAACTTCGTTGAGCCAGGTTCCACCTTCGCTGTGAAGCAGGCCCCGGTTGGAATCCTGGGCGACGACGGAAGCCGGCAGCATCACGATCATCACGCGGCAAACGAGATTGCGCAATTCAGGCAAACAGATTCCTGCCTCCACACCAGTGCTTGAGTCAGGATAGCCGCTGGGGGGGCGCGCGGCTATTGACTGCCAAGATGCTGAAAGGGAAGAGGATTGCTCACGCGCGGATAAAGTCGATGAAGCCGCGTTGCACATCGGTGCGAATCAGTTTGACCCGCAATCTGTCTCCCACATCAACGCTCTTGTCGCCCTGAGCGAGCAGTCCCTCCACGTGCGCCTGCAAGGCGCGAACGAATGTTCCGTTCGGCGTGACGCCGGTCACGACCGCATCGAATACGGTGCCGATGCGCCGCTGCAATGCTAGCGCAGCCAGCCGCTTGGTCATTTCACGCTCAACTTTGCGTGCAGCGTCTTCTTTTTCCGTGCAATTCGCGGCGATGGTCGAAAGCTCTCGGTCGGAATAAGGATTGGGTTTGCCTTCGAGCACCGCCGTAAGAATCCGCTGCGTAACAATGTCGGCAAAACGGCGGTTGGGGGCGGTGGAGTGGGTGTAATCCTGCACGGCTAAACCAAAGTGGCCGGGCACGGGCTCCCCCGGGCGCTCCAGCACATATTCTCCAAGGCCGATCAGTTTGATCACAGCGAGAGAAAGATCAGCAAAGTGGTCAGGATCGCCGGTTTTGCGCTTCAGCAGAAAGTCATTGAGCGCTTTGGAATCGGGATTGGGCGGCAACTTCTCTCCGTAGGCCCCCGCCAGTTCGACGATGCGCTCCCAGCGCTTGGGTTGCCGCACGATGCGCCGCAAGGAGGAGACTTTCTCGAGCATTCGCGCCACCACGCCGTTGGCGGCAATCATGAAATCCTCGATCAGTTCGGTGGCGTGGTTTTTCTGTTGCGAAACAACGTCGACCACCTGCGCGTTCATCAGCACGGGAAGCAATTCGTCGGTTTGAAGCGTCAGAGCGCCGTGTTCATAGCGCCGGCTTCTCAGTTTCTGTGCGATTTCGTTTTGCCAGCGAAGCTGCGCCTGCAGTTCGGCCGAGGCTGCAAGTTTCGCTGGCGCTGGCCCGGTTTCCTCCAGCCACGCGGCCAGCGAATTGTACTGCAGCTGGGCCTGGTTGCGGACAAGAGCGCGATACGCGCCACCGGAAGTCACATGTCCGCCGGCGTCGGCGACAAATTCGATCACAACCGCTAACCGGTCCTGGTTTTCGAGCAGGGAAGTCTGATCGGTCGAGAGTTCCTCGGGCAGCATGGGGAAATTTTGCACGCCCGCATAAACCGTGGTTGTTTCCCATGCGGCATATTGATCGATGGAGCTTTGCTTGGTAACAAATGCATCGACATCGGCGATGCCCACCAGAATCTTTGTGCTGCCGTCGGGCAGTTGTTCGGCGACCTCGATCTGATCGAGATCGCGCGAGCTGTCGTTGTCGATCGAGGACCACAACAGACTGCGCAAGTCGCGCACTCCGCCGGTGGCGGTCAGCGCCGGCGGATGCGCGCGCAGATCCATCAGCTGCCCATGAGCGGCTTGCGGAAAGTCCGGCTGGAAGCCGTGCTGCCGCATGAGATCTTTGGCGATTGCGTGCAGGTCGATGTGAGGCGTGCCATTCGGCATGGATTTCCGCTGCGGTTCGGGATTAGACAGCGCGCAGGATACCTATTCGGTCACCACCGCCTTTACCAGGTTTCTGGGGCGATCCACGTCGTAGCCTTTCTTGGTGGCGACATGATAGGCGAAAAGCTGCAGGGGAATGACTTCGACCATCGGCAGTAGCAGCTCGGGAGCCGCGGGAACGAAAAACGCATCATTTGCCGCGCTCACCTGCTCATCCCCCTCGATCGCCACAGCAATGACTTGTCCGTTCCTGCTCTTAACCTCTTTCATCACGTCGAGCGTCCGCTGATAGCGCAGCAGGGAATCGGGATCGCGATGGTCGCAGGTTGCCAGGACGACGACGGGCAGCTTTTCATCGACCAGAGCATTCGGGCCGTGTTTGAGTTCGCCTGCGGGGTAACCTTCGGCGTGCGCATAGGAAGTTTCTTTGAGCTTGAGCGCGCCTTCGCGCGCGATGGCGTAATGAACGCCCCGACCGAGATACAAAAATTTCTCAGCGCGGAAGTGCTTGTCGGCCAACCGTTCGGCAAGCTCATCCCAACCGCGAAGCTGTGAGTCGATGGCGGCAGGCAACTGGAAGAGCTGATGCAGGTAGGAGCGCGTGACTTCACAGGTCATGCGGCCGCGCTTGCGGGCGAGGAATAAGGCCATCAAATAGACGACAGCGAGTTGCGTCGTGAAGCTTTTGGTGGCCGGAATGGCGCGTTCCGGGCCGGCGCCAGTGAT
>JASHRB010000528.1 GCA_030037575.1 Candidatus Sulfotelmatobacter sp.
ACAGGGTGTATTAAGGATGCCGACACGGTCGAGATGCAAATATGAAATCCCATCCTAGGGAAATGGTCGTTCATGAGTAATTCGCCTGTCCGCTATGCCCCGGGCTGGCCTGGGATTCCGCCGCGCTGGACCTCCAGCGCAAAGACGGGCGCCGGTACGGCTCTCAACCAACACAGCAAGGTCTGGTTCACGCTCAGTCACGGCATCCTCAACGAGGTCTACTTTCCTCGGGTGGACCAAGCCTGTACCCGTGACCTAGGATTCCTCGTTACCAACGGACGTAATCTCTTTTCCGAGGAAAAGCGTGACTGTTCCTTCGAGAATCGTCCGTTCGAGCCGGGAATTCCGGCTTACGAACTCACCAACACCTGTAACAGTGGCCGCTATCGCATCCACAAAGAGGTTCTCACCGATCCCTACCGCAACGTCGTTCTGCAGAAGATCCGTTTCGAGGCACTACAAGGGGAACTCGCCGACTACCATCTCTACGCCCTGCTCTCCCCGCATCTGGCCAACTGTGGCTGCGGCAACACTGGTTGGATCGGCGACTACAAAGGCTCGCCGATGTTCTTCGCGGAGCGGGGAAATGTCACTCTGTGCCTGGCGTCCTCCGTGCCATGGAAGAAGATGTCGGTGGGATTTGTCGGCACATCCGACGGCTGGCAGGACCTCTCGCAGCATTTTCGGATGGAATGGGAATACACGCGCGCAGAAAACGGCAACATCGCCTTCACCGGAGAGATTGAACTGGGCACCTGTGGCGGCGAATTCCTGCTCGCACTTGGTTTCGGTTCCATCTGGACCGAAGCCGGTCAGCAGGCGCGCTCGACCTTGTTTGAAGACTACAGCGAATTGCGCCAGCACTACGTGACGCAATGGAACAACTGGCAGGACAAACTGCTACAGTTGGATGAACCGCAGCGTCAGTCGGATTTGTATCGTGCCTCGACCGTTGTGCTGCGCACGCACGAGTCGAAAGACTTCCTCGGCGGCATCATTGCCAGCCTCTCCATTCCCTGGGGCTTCAATAAGGGTGACGAAGACCTGGGCGGATACCATCTGGTTTGGCCTCGCGATCTTGTCGAAACCGCCGGCGCGCTGCTCGCGGCCGGAGCCGTCACCGATGCCTTGCGAGTCCTCCGTTACCTAGAAGCTACTCAGGAAGCGGCCGGCAGCTGGGCGCAAAATCTCTGGCTCGATGGACGCTCATACTGGAGCGGCATCCAGATGGATGAGACCGCTTTTCCTATTCTGCTGCTCGACCTAGTCCGCCGCGAGGCTCCGGATGCGCTGGGAAAGCTCGACCGTTGGTGGCCCATGGTGCGCAACGCCGCCGGCTTCATTGTACGGAACGGGCCGGTCACGATGCAGGACCGATGGGAGGAGGATGCCGGCTACTCACCCTTCACACTTGCTGCGGAAATTTCTGCCCTGCTGGCCGCAGCCGACATCGCGGACCTCACGGGTCACCCAATCCAAGCTCAAACGATGCGCGATACAGCCGACGCCTGGAACGATAACATCGAACGCTGGACTTATGCCAGCGCCACCGATCTGGCGGAGCATCTTGGCGTACCTGGTTACTACGTGCGGATTGCCCCGCCCGTCACGGATAGTGCAGCATCGCCCACGCAGGGGTTCGTGCCGATCAAGAACCGTCCTTCAGGCCAGGATGGCGAGCGCGCCTACCATATTATTAGTCCCGATGCTCTCGCGCTTGTGCGGTTCGGCCTGCGCGCGCCGGACGACCCCCGCATTCTCGCGACGCTGCGCGCGATTGATGCACTGCTCGCCGTCGAACTCCCGCAGGGTCCGTGTTGGTATCGCTATAACGGCGATGGATACGGCGAACACAAAGACGGCTCTGCTTACGATGGCACTGGCGTGGGCCGCGCGTGGCCCTTGCTGGCGGGCGAGCGCGCCCACTATGCCCTGGCTGGCGGCCACCGCGACGAGGCTGAGGCTCTGCTCACCGTCATCGAGAATTCCACCGCCTGACACAGCCATCTCCTTCCCGAGCAGGTCTGGGACGCTGCCGACATTCCGGCGCTGGAACTTTTCCGCGGCCGACCGTCCGGTTCGGCTTGCCCGCTGGTCTGGGCGCATTCTGAATACATCAAGCTCCGCCGCTCGATTCGCGATGGCCGCATCTTCGACCAGCCGCCGCAAACCGTAAAACGGTACTTGGTTGATAAGCATGGACGGCAACACTATGGTTGGAGATTCAACAACAAGTCGCGGACCGTTCCCCACAAGCAGACCTTGCGCGTCAACCTCCTCTCCCCTGCGCTGGTGCACTGGAGCGTTGACGACTGGAAAACCGCTCACGACAACGAAACTCGCGACACCGGTCTTGGCCTCTACACACTCGACCTGCCAACCGCCTCTCTGCCCGTCGGCGGACAGGTGGTCTTTACTTTCTTCTGGCCTCGCGAGAACCGATGGGAGGGAACGGACTACACAGTCACGGTGGAAGTGGCATCATGAAGCTCCGATGCCACGGTTATACACTGAGGCGTATTGCTCACGCCCACGATCAACGGAGGCTGCAAACCATGAAGATCTCGCAAAAAGGACTCTATGCGTTGCAAGCAATCACGATGCTTGCGCGGCATCGCGAGCATGGTGCCGTCAGAGTACGGGATATTGCAGAGGAAGAAGGAGTGCCTCCAAAGTTCCTTGAGCTGATCCTTCTTGAACTCAAGCGTGCTCGGATTCTTGATAGCGAACGCGGTATGAAGGGAGGCTACAAGCTGCGCCGGCGTCCGGCCGACATCCGCCTCAGCGACATCATTCGCCTCATGGATGGTCCGCTCGCGCCATTTGCTGATGCAGATCAACTACGAACTCTGATTGCGCAAGATAAGAGCCACCAAGCCCTGTACCGCGTGTTTCTCGATGTGAGGAATGCGACTGCCGACATTCTCGAAAATACGACAATCGCTCAC
>JASHRB010000529.1 GCA_030037575.1 Candidatus Sulfotelmatobacter sp.
AGCGAAACTTTATCGATTTTCCCGGTGGAGGTCTTCGGCAATTTCGGCCGGAACTCGAACTTCTCGGGCATCATGTACCGCGGCAAACGGTCCTTGCAGTGATTCTCCAGTTCGCGGGCTTCCAGGCCGTTGTTGGAAACGACATATGCCAAGATGCGCGCGCCGATTTTTTCATCAGCCACGGCTACTGCTGCTGCCTCATTTACTTCCGGGTGACTGTAGAGCGCCGCTTCGATTTCGCCCAGTTCGATGCGGTATCCTCGACTTTTGATCATTTTATCCCGGCGGCCGATGTATTGGTAATCTCCATTGGCCAGCGGGCGAACGATGTCACCGGTTCGGTAGATGACGTCGGAAAAGCGATCATTCAGGAAGTTCGACAGGACAACTTTGGCGGTTGCATCGGGGCGGCCCCAGTATCCTTTCATGACCGTCGAGCTTCGAACGTACAGTTCGCCTTCGCCGTTGGTTCCCACCGGCTTACCCTGCTCGTCGATCGCAATCACGGCGGTATTGGCGCAGGCTTTGCCGATAGGCACCGGTTCGGTGCGTTCCGGCGCAAGGTCAGAATTTTGCAACTTGTAATAAGTGCAGACGTTGGTCTCGGTGGGCCCGTAGAGATTGTAATAAGCTGGATGTGGAATAGCCTGGACCAATTGACGGAGATATTTGATGGGGAAAACTTCACCGGCAAACAATACGGTTCGCAAGTGGTGATAGTCATTGGCTCCAAGCTGGCCACGCTCGACCAGCTGGATGAGGGCCGACGGAACCGAGTACCAGATGCTAATGCCTTGCTCGGCGATCCAGCGGGCGAGGCCCAGGGGGAAGGCTAGAATTTCGTTGGGCACGAGGTAGATGGTTGCGCCGGCTTTGATCGTGCAAAAAATGTCAAAAATAGACAGGTCAAAGTGAAGCGGCGCGTGACTTGACACCTTATCCGACGGCTTGACGCCAAATTCGTCAAAGCACCAGTTTACGAAGGTCAGTGAATTCAGGTGCGAAATGGCCACGCCTTTCGGCTCTCCGGTGGAACCGGAGGTGTACAAGATATAGGCGAGATCGTTTTCGATGACCGGGACATGGGGATCTGCAAGAGGAGAGTTCTCCTTCACCTCTGCCCACGAGCTGACGTGGGCGTGCTGGGCTCGTTCGGCGACGGCCGGCTGGGGCGAGCTATCGGCGAGCAGGACGCTCAGAACCGTGCCCGCCTGAAAAAAGTCCTGGGGAAGGGCGTTCAGTTTCTCGGAGTTCGTTACCAGACCTCGAATATCGCAGTTTTTCAGAATGTAGGCGGCTCGTTGGGAGGGCGAATTGGGATCGAGGGGAACGTAGGCGGCGCCTGCCTTCTGAACTCCGAACATAGCGGCAACGCTGTGGGTGGACTTGGCCAGAAAAATTCCGACTCGATCGCCCGGCCGGACGCCATCTTCAATCAGGCGATTGGCGATCTGATTGGAAAGCGAATCCAGCTGCGCATAGGTTAGCGTTGCTTTGGGACTGACCACAGCGGCCTGATCGGGCAGGCGGCGCGCACTGTCAGTCAACAATTGGTTTAGCAAGAATGCCATTCGGGCGCTCCAAGTAAGAGGAAGTTAAGTTTGCGGGGGCCCACAAAGTGTGCAGCCATTGGACGGTGGATTCGATGAGCTCCGACATCTGGGCTTTAGAGGCGAAAACGTGATCCCCGTCCTCCATCACAATCAACTTGGGGGGCCATGGTTTCCGGCTTAAACGGAGCTTGTCATCCGGATTGACCCATTTGGTGAAACTGATCCAGAACGGATCCTTTTCACCAAAAATCAGCAGCATGGGGCGATCATAACGGGAGATCAAAGCGCCAACCCGGCTTACGTCGGCCTGCAACTGTTTCAGAACGGGATTGCGATTGGTGTAACCAACCACCACCGCTTTCACGCATTCATAGGCATTACGACGATAAGCCGCGTCCGTCAAGAGCTGCCGCAGTTTGTTCCAGGAGTTGCCCGAGCCGGTGTTGCGCAAGAAGGCTGAAAGGGTGGTTGCGCGATAGCCGAATTCGGGCAGCGAGGCGTCATCCGGATGCGCCAGAACGGAGCAGAGAATCATGGCATCCGGCTTGTCATAGCGATTAAGCCGCGCACCAGCGTGAACAGCGACGGCCGCTCCCATGCACAAGCCCCAAAACACCAAACCGTCGAGGCGATACTCGGAGCGGAAAAACCTCGCGGCGGCGCACAGATCGCTAATGCGGTCGCGAAACTTGAGATCGCACTGGCCGGGACTATCGCAGGTGCCGCGCGGATCGAAGCGCAGGGCATAGTATCCGGCTTCAGCCAAGGCATCCCCGAGACGGCGAAACATCCAGTGAGCGCCAAATTTTGGAGATGAGTCTAAGTTACCTTGCAACACGATGACACCGATGCGTGGACGCGGCTCGGACGTGGGTCGCTGCACGATGCCGTGCAGCGCCCAGCCCTCGTGGGTGAAGGTCCAGAGCTCACTGCCAGGCATGATCGTGTCCAGATTCACGGAGCCAACGCAGTGTGCGGGCGGTAAATTTCTCGGGGAGCCAGCTACTGTCATCCTCCCAGAAGACGGGTTCCGCGAAGGTTTCGAAATCGACCCGGCTGCCAACGCTCTTCCACTTTTCGATGATCGTGGACGCGGATTTTGCTTCCCCCGGCCGGGCCAACCACAGAATTCTGCGCGCGGGCGGAGTGTCTGGCCACGACGATACGGCCATCATTTGACGGTAGAGCTCGGGAGAGAGTTCATAGCCGAAAATGTCTAGGTTATTGCCCGCCTGCAGATCCTCGATCATTTGCTGCGTGCTACGGCGAATCTGGGAACGGCGCTGGTGAATCGCTTCCTTGGTCAATTGCAGGCGCAGCAAATCGCGAAAATAAAGCTGCAAATTGATGAGCGGGCACCACAGCACCAGAAAGTCGACCGGCTGTGCCGCGGCGGCGAGTACGGCAACCGAGGCGCCAAAACGGACGCCGAAGTAGCCTAGACGCCGGGGCCGGGGCCGGAGTCGATCTTCGGCGACCTGGCGCGCAAGTTTGGTCTCGCGTAAAACCGAGTCCAAGGTGAACTCGCAGGTGCGGCCGTCGCTCTCACCGGTTCCGGAGGGATGAAAGCGCATCACAGCGACTTGGTTCGCGGCCAACTGCTTGCTAAGCCGTGCCAAGCGCGAATAGGTGGTCACCATTTCCTGACAAAACGGCGGACAAAAAACCACGCCGGCCGCAGCCGGGCGCACGCTGTGCTGCAACACTCCGAACAGCCTTAGCGATTGCGAGCCGAAATAAAAGGTGTCGCATTCCATGATTATTCCGATTTTGGCAGGCCCAGCCAGGCGGCAATAATGTTGCGCTGAATCTCGGAGGTGCCCGAGTAAATGGTTCCTGAGATGGAATCGCGCAGATCGCGCTCCAATTCAAACTCGGTCATGTACCCATACCCGCCATGGACTTGAACCGCATCGAGCGAGGACTGCACGAAGCTCTCGCTCATATAGAGCTTGGCCACTGCGGCATCCACCACCGCCTGTTTTCCTT
>JASHRB010000530.1 GCA_030037575.1 Candidatus Sulfotelmatobacter sp.
AACCCCCGCCCCCACTCCACCCAACGCATACCAGAAATACAGGGCGCCTACGGTTTCGGCGCGGCCCGAGCCGATCCAGCCCAGCCCCACCATGAACGAGCCCAGACCGAGCATCAAGCGCGGCCCGATCATATCGACCAGAATGCCTTCAAACGGCACCAGCCAGGTTTCCATCGCCACGAACAGGGCGAAAGTCACCTGCACCGCCTTCAGCGATATGTTCAAGTGGTGTTGGATGGGGGTGGTAAAAAGCGTCCAGGCGTATTGCAGGTTGGCAATGGCCATCATAGCCACGATTCCTGCGAGCAGCTGGACCCAGCGGTTGGGAATGCGCGACGGATGAATCAGAGAATCAGGGGAGACGGAAGTCGAAGAATTCATTCGGGTTTCACCTCACCACAAACCTTGAATCTTCAGCAAAACAAGCAAAACCTCCACACACTTCAGGGAAAGCTTGCGCTATACTGGTCCAGTTATTGAACCACTGGCGCGACGCACTTTACCACCCTCCCTATGCACTGTCAACCATTAAATAGCCGGCTCGCGCGGTTGCTGAATCTGTCGAGCTTTCCGCTTACCAGCTAAAGAGTCCATGGAAGAAAGCGTTCAATCGCAAATCGAAACCTACCTCTCCCGCCTGGGGGGCCTGATGCGCCGCGGTGAGCGGCTGCAGGAAATGCTCGCGGTCGACCGCTCGGATGGTTCGGTCATGCTTGCCACCCGCCGTTGGCAGGAAGATTGCGGCGCCACCATCAACCGGCTTTCCGGCGGAAGCAAAGCCCATTGGCTGGCCCGAGCTTTCAGCCAGGCGTTTCTCCTGCGCACTGCCGCGGGCAAAGCGACCCCCAGGGCAGATCCCGCCGAGATCGTGCGCCAGCTGCTCGCCGTTCTCGATCAAGCGGCGGCCTCGCTGACCCACTCGAGCCACGCCGCCCTCGTTTCGGCCTCATGCGAAACTCCCGCTCCCCGTCGCTTCGACTTTGTTCACAAGGCTGAGATTCGCCCCGTTCTCGAGCGAGCTTACGCCAATAGCCGCGCCGCCCTCGAGCAAGGCGATTTCCAGCTCTCGCTGATCACTGCCGCGGGAATCCT
The DNA here is from genome assembly GCA_030037575.1 of Candidatus Sulfotelmatobacter sp. Taxonomy (GTDB): domain Bacteria; phylum Acidobacteriota; class Terriglobia; order Terriglobales; family Acidobacteriaceae; genus Sulfotelmatobacter. The sequence continues at coordinate 1,093 of JASHRB010000530.1, forward strand.
GGAATCGATCGTTACCGATGCGCTCGAGCACCAAGGGTTGGGGGCTCTCCTCGCTTCCGGCGCTCCCCCGGAAAGCATCTCCACGTGGTCGTTTGCCACCCGCCTGGCGGTCGCCGAAAAGGCTGGGCTGATCGGCGCCGGTGCCGTCCGCCTGCCAGAAATTGCGAGGAGCTACCGCGAGCGAATGAATGAAAAAGGAGATGCCTTGCCCGATGCAATCGTTTCCGAGCGCGATGCGCGACGGACTGGGCAGGTGCTTCACGTCATCATGCGGGACTTGGATCCCGGCCGCTAATCAAGGCTAAAAAGCTGAATCAATCCTCCAGATCTTCGCGAAACACGGGCTGGGCTGGATCCACGCTGCCCTCGAGCACACCCATCAGCAGATTTCCGTAAGCGTTGCGGGCTTCTTCGAGCGAAGTGTAGCCGCGCTCCCGCTGCAATCCGCCTTCTGAGTAAACGAGGGTGAAGTAACGACCGGAAGAATATTGCAGCTCCTGCAAACCGCCGGGCACGTCGGGGTCGCCCTGCTGGCCGAGCACGTCCATCAAGGCCACGGTCCAGCGCTTCCCTTTGGGGTCGCTGACCGTCTCTCGCTCCAGGTATTCCCAATCGTCCATGCTCCACCAAGCCATGCCTACCCCAGCAACTGCCCCAGCGCCCGTCCGACCTGCGAAGCCGTAAACGGTTTCGGGACCAGCAGAACCTTCCGCGCCTTGCGCGATCGCAGGCTCTTCTCCGCTTCCTCCGGAGTGTCGCTGATGATCACCACCGGCAACTCGGAATGACCCGGATGCTGCCGAATGGCGTCAAACAGGGCTTCACTCATCCCGTACGAAGTGCAATCCAGAACCACGGCCTGTGCGCGCTGTTGGCTCGCAAGTTCGTTCACGCTGCTGGTGTATCCCGCGGCAAACACTTCGTAGCCGAGATCCCCGAGGGAAAACGTAAGCAGCTCGGCAATCTCCGGGGTATCGTCGATCAGCAGGATTTTGCGCAAGCAATTTATTTCTTTGCCGCCGGTCCGGTTCCGGGCAGCCGCGGCTTCTTCGCCGCCGAGGGCTCGAGATCCATCACCCAGATGCGCCCGCCGGCCGTGTAATAGGCGCGGCGATCGTTTTCGACTCGCGCCCCCCAGGCCTCCAGCGTGCGCATGGCAAAGGTGACGCCCTCAAAATTGCTGCGGGCATGTTCCAGCACTTGGTTGGTGTGCCAGTTGTGGGTGAGGATGGCATCGCCCGGATGCACGCGCAGCACCGTGTAATACCGGTCATACGCCGCCTCCGGCCGCACGTCGCGCGTGGCCCCGCGCTTCTTGCCTTCGCTGACGATGTAACTTTCCTGTCCCTCCGGCTCAACTTCCGGCTCGCGATTTTGTGCAAGAGGTTGGCTGCTCATACGGTCTCCGCCACGGCCTGCGCTTCCGCCGCAGCCGCCATGTTAGTGAGGTTCTTCGCATCCTCGGCCAGAAGCAGCGCCTCCGGCAGTGCGATGCCCATCATCTTCCACTGCTGGTTCGCGAACTTCTGCAAATTGGCTACATGTTCGGCGTGCAGATGGCCGAAGCGTCCTTGCAGTTTCAAGTATTCCGACACCGGCCTCATGCTGGCCGGGCGGAAGCCATAGTCGAATTCGCGCTTCTCCGGATTCCACTCCCACATGGGGTAGAGTCCGCACTCCACCACCAGCCGGCCCAGATCGATCGACCGCGGTGTCTCGTAGACGAAGCCTTTCTGGCAGGGCGTGTAGACCATCAGATAAGCCGCGCCCCTGTGGTTCAACCCCTTGCGCACCTTATTCATCAGGTCGATGGGATAGCCTACGCTCGCCGTCGCCACGTAGCAGTGTGGATGCCCGGCCGCCATCATCCGTGCCAGATCCTTGGGATAAAGTTTCTTTCCTTCGGGAACTTCTGGCCCCGGCGGGGAAAACGTGGTCATGCCGCCGTAGGGCGTGCGCGACGATGCCTGAATGCCCGTGTTCGCGTACTGCTCGTTGTCGTAGCAGATGATCAGGCAATCGTGGTTGCGATAGAGGGCGCCGGAGATCGACGCCAAGCCGATGTCGGAAGCGCTGCCGTCGCCCGCCTCGCAAATAATGTTGGGGAACTTTCCCTGCCACTTTCCCTTGCGGATCATGGCTTCATAGGCCGCCGAAACACCGGCCGTGAAGCTGCCCGCGCTGCCGATTTGCGTGTGCGCCCAGGGCACGTTGTACGGCGTGCACAGGTACGAACTGTTGGCCACGTACATGCAGCCGGTGGGGCCGACGAGAATGGTGTTGTCGCCCGCGGCCTTGCTCGTCATTCGATATTGAATCGACGGTCCGCAGCCCGCGCAGGTACGGTGGCCGGGGACGAACGGTTCCGATTGCGGCAGTTCCGGATTATAGAATCGCGCGCCTTGGTTCGGGCTTTCGAGTATCGGTAGTATCTGCCGCTGGACTTCGATGGTTGCCATGATTGCCTCCCGGGCTGCAGCCCTGAATAAATGCGTGCGGACGGCGGTTTTC
>JASHRB010000531.1 GCA_030037575.1 Candidatus Sulfotelmatobacter sp.
TGCGGCCACGACCGAAAGCAGTTAAGTGATCCGTGTCGGTTGGTCGTCTGGCGGTCCGGGGGAAGCTGTGTTCTGCAGCGCTTGCGGTTCCGAAAGTCCACACGACTCGCTGTTCTGCCGGATGTGCGGTGACCGTTTTTACTTGCCAGCGGCTGGGATCGGCAAGCGCCGCGCCGCCCAGGGCGGCTCCACGATCGTGTTTGTGCTTGCCGGATTGCTTCTGCTTGTCGGCCTCGGTTACTTTGCCTACACCAAGTACGGGACCCCGGGCAGCCGCCACTACGCCGAAAACATTCTTGACCGGCTGACGAAGCAGCCGCATGAAACGCCGGTTTTCAACCAGGCCGTTACGATCAATCAACTTGGGTATTCTTATATCGAATTCAAGGTTCCGGCGAAGGCAAGCGGCGTGCAACTTCACGGAACTTTCACCGCAAGCGGCGGCGCCGACAACGCGATTGAGGCCTACGTTTTTTCCGAAAACGACTACTCCAACTGGCAGAAGCGGCACGATGTCAGCCCTTACTACACCAGCGGCCGAGTAACCATGGGCAAGATCGACGCGAACCTGCCCGCGGGCCCGGACAGTTATTATCTTGTCTTCAATAACAAATTCTCAGTGCTCAATCCGGCCACGGTGCGCGTGCACGCCGCGCTGACCTACTATCAGTAGAGGCGATCCCTTCGAGCCTGCTTGTAACTGTTTTTCCTATCAAGGGCGGAATTATTGAGATAGCGGCGAGCCAGTTGGTGGCGGGCTTGTTCTAAGACCCGCTGAAAACTGGTCCGTTCGTCTTGCAAACACCGCTGAAGCCTGCGCGAACTGAGGTGCAGCGCATCGGCGATGTCGTCGATAGTGGGACGCCGGTCAGTGAGCCGCGGCTGCACGGTGACCCGAACGCGCTCGAAAACGTTTTCGTCGCCCTTCGGTTTTTTCAGATCTTCTTCGAATTGCGCCGCGAGCAGTTCGACATTACGCGTTACGAACGGACGCTGCGCGTCGACGGCGCGAAACACGGTGGCGTTGCGCGGCCCTCCGCACGCAACCGGACAGGCAAAGTGCCGCCCAATGATTACTGTGTGCGAGCGAGGCCGCGAAAGCTCCGCACACAGCGGGTTCTTCTATCTTTCACAAAGTGGCTGCCGGAAAAGCAAAAGTGCTCATTCACGGTTTTCCTCGGATTTAACAGAACGGGCGAAAACCGCGACGTCGAGTTTCGGGTAGTATTTCTTTACATCGTTCGCCCCATACTTTTCGCGGAATTTCTCGACCACCGACGACACATCTTTGGCATTGGTGATGGGAGCGGCGTTGAATTCAGCGCTTGCGCCCCGCGCGTCGATCCGCATCCGTGGGTTTAAGCACGTTCTGATACCACTGCATATCTGATCCATGTACCGGCAGCAAGTAGAGCTTACCACCGCTCATGACAAACCAGACCTGGTTCGAGATCGCGCGTCCTGACTTTCGGCCAGTGACGGTGATTTTGATTTCGCGATAGCGCGAAAGGCGGCCGCTTAGAGCGTCCATTTCGAGTTCCTCCTAGAAAGCTTCACTCGCTCTTGAGCGACGCCATGTCGATCGAGAAGCGGTATTTCACATCCGACCTGCGCATTCTTTCGTACGCTTCGCTGACCTTCTGGATGGGAATGACTTCAACATCGGCGGTGGTGTTGTGCTTGCCGCAGAAATCGAGCATTTCCTGGGTTTCGGCAATGCCGCCGATGGGAGAGCCGGAAAGGCTGCGGCGGCCCATGATCAGGCTGAAGGCCGACACCGCCAAGGGCCTGGGAGAAGCTCCGAGCAGGGTCAGGTTACCATCGCGGCGCAAGAGATTAATAAAGGCGTTGAGGTCGTGATCAGCAAAGACCGAGTCGAGAATGAACTCGAAACTGCCTGCGCGGCGGGTCATTTCGTTGGCGTCGCTTGAAACGACGACTTCCTGGGCGCCGAGGCGAAGAGCGTCTTCTTTTTTTTTCGGCGAACTCGTGAAGACCGCGACGTGCGCTCTGCGCCCGTGCGCCAGTTTCGCCGCCAGGCGTCGGAGACCACCGAGTCCGACGACACCGACCTTCTCTCCTTTGCCCACCTTCCAATGATGCATGGCCGAGTAGGTTGTGATTCCCGCACAAAGCAAAGGCACGGCTCCGGCGGGACTGAGGTTCGAAGGCGCCCGCAGAACGAATTTTTGGTCGACCACAATGCTCTCCGAGTAGCCCCGTAGAAGTGACGCCTCCGAGATGTTTATCAGGAGAGTTGTAGGTCAACGTGAAGTTGGTAAAGTTCGCGCAGAACTGCTCGAGTCCGGCTTTACATTCTGCGCAGGTGCCGTCGGAGTCCACCATGCTCCGACTGCCGCCAGATCACCGCCCTTTGAATTTGGCGACAGTCGAGCCGACCTGGGTGAGCTGGCCGACGATTTCGTGGCCGGGAACGCAGGGGTAAACAGTGGGCATAGTGCCGCTCCACTGGTTGCGAACTTGACGGAGATCGGAGTGGCAGATGCCGCAGTAAAGAATTTCAATCTGTACACCGTTTTCGGTTGGATTGCGGCGCGGGATCGAGGTCGAGGCCAGGAGCGATGTCGCACCGGCAGCAGCGTGAGCTTTCGCGTGGTACAGGGAACCCTACCCGTCAAAAGCCGCAACGGTCGGGCGTGCCCACTTTCGGACTTATTGGACGCCAGGCCGTTCCGGCAGGGATTCTTCTACCCGCGCTTGGCCGGAATGGCAAGGGCGTGAAAGCGGAATCCACCCGTCGAAAACCAGGACGGCCGCGCATCGATACTTACTTCGCTTTCAGGTTATCGGTGTCGCGTATAAACGCTGCGACGTTATCGTGAATCGCCTTCAGCGACGCCTCGTGGGCGTAGACCATGTGTCCGGATTCGTAGAATTTGAATTCGATATTCTTCTGCAGATCCGCCGGCATGGGCAGGTGCTGCATTTCGTAAACGCCCTCATAAAACGGAGTGGCGAGATCGAAATAACCGGCGTTCAAAAGAACTTTGAGCTGAGGATTGTACTTCATGGCGGTGGCCAGATCGAGCATCACATTGGTCGCGCCATGCATTGGGAACCGAACGCCGGGAGGCTGGTGGGTGAAGCTCCACCAGCGGAAGAGTTCCAGTTCCGGTTTGTACTCTTTATTTTCACCATATCTCAGCTCTTTTCTCACGTAATCATTGAAGGCGGAGACATACGCCGAAGAAATGGCCGCCGACTGCGGATCGTACTCGGCTTCTTTGCTGAGGGGATCGAATGTGGGACCGGAAAATCGGGTATCGAGCCGGCCCGTAGTCAGATCGGCTTCATCCTGCAAGTTCTTCTCGAATTCTCCCCCATTGATGCGCAGATTGGCTTTCTCGATATAGGCAAGGGAAAGTCCGGTGTACTGATGCAGCTTCTCGGCGATGGCCTGGAACTGATCCCGGGGCAGCGAAGCGCCGGCCTCCAAAGCGAGCGCGTAATCGTTCGTGGCAAAGTGCTCGACCTCGGTGAGAAACGGCACAAGATCGGCATGCGATTCGGGCAGCTTGTGGTGATACCAGGCGGTTGCCGCGTAGGTGGGAAGGTTCAGCTGATACGCCAGGTCGACGCCGGGGTTGAAATCGGGGAAGTCGGAGTCAAGCGAAAAGTTCAGGATTTGCGAGAGAAGAATGACGCCGTTGAAGTCAGTGTCGCGCTCGGTTTCGAGGATGTTGACGAGAGCCGCAGAGCGAGTCGTGCCGTAGCTTTCGCCGAACATGTATTTGGGTGAATTCCAGCGTCCGTATTGGGCGAGGAACTGAACGATAAAATCGGAAAAAGCCCAAGCGTCCTGATCGACGCCGTAGAAGTTTTTCTCTTTGTCCTTGCCGCTGATGCGGCTAAAACCGGTGCCGGGGGCGTCGACGAAAACCAGATCGCTGGCGTCGAGCAGGCTGTAATCGTTATTGACGACGGAATAGGGTGCCGCAGGAGTGTGAGTGTCGTCGGCGGTGAGCACGCGGCGCGGACCGAAGGCTCCCATGTGCAGCCACACGGTGGAAGAGCCGGGCCCGCCGTTGTAGAGAAACGTAACGGGGCGCGTTGCACCTTTTGCATCGGACTTGAAATAGGCAACGTAGAACATGCTGGCCTCGGCGGGCTTGTTCTTGGGGTCAGGATCGTTGTTCTGAGGAACATCGTCCCAGTCTTTGGGATGCACGATGATGGTGCCGGCATAAGCGTCATAGTTGATGACGGTGCCGCCGACGGTGACCGAGCCTTTGGTTTGCTGTTGCTCGGGCTTGAATTCGTCGGACTTGGATGATTCGGGCTTAGAGGTGTCCGGTTTGGCGGCTTCGGTTTTGCCGGTTTCTTCTTTAGACTGTGCGCCTACGATGGCAAGGGGCAGTGCCAGTGCGGCGAGCGTGAGCGTGGCGATTGCTAACCTGGGTGTTCGCATCGAAAGGTTCTCCGCAATTAGAAGACGATGAATTTTGTATTGTCGACGGCGATGGACAATGTACCACGTTTGAGCGGGGGCGGACGAAGGCTGTGGAGCCGCCACGGATGAATCGCAAGACGATCGTCAACTAAAGCCTGAATCCCCATTTCTGCGCGAATGCGGCGCGAGCAATGGGGATTGATTTTTTATTTATGCGACTTTCGGTTTTCGCTCTGATTGCCTTTGCGCAGCTTCGGCAGGGATTGCACCGGCGACCTGCCGAATGGTGACGTTGACCCGGTTCCAGAAGTTGATGAG
>JASHRB010000532.1 GCA_030037575.1 Candidatus Sulfotelmatobacter sp.
GCGTGGGATACATCAGGCAGAATCCGACGCTCTCGATAAACTTCCGCGCCTGCTCGATGGTGTGGATGGGCTTGCCATCGAGGTGCCATTTTTCGAGACGGAGGTGCTGGAGTTCGAGGTCAGTCATAAAAAGCCGCGAGCCATGGGCCGTGCGCTGCCCGTCAACCTAGCTTCCGGCGCCAAGCTCACGGCTCGGCTAGATTCGCTTGAACGCCTTCTGAATGTCTTTCACAGAATACCGCAGGACGACTGGCCGGCCATGCGGGCAGGACATGGGGTGGTCGGTTTTGGCCAGCTCGGCGAGCAGCCACTCCATTTTATTTTGCTCGAGCGGCATATTGACTTTGATGGCCGCATGGCAGGCGATGGAGGCGGCGATGCGGCCGCGAATCTTTTCCAGATTGAGCGATTGTTCTTCGCGCGAGATTTGATCGAGCAGTTCGTGCAGCAGGTGCTCGACTTGCGCAGCGTCGACTCCTGCCGGCGCAAGTTTCACCGCCACGCTGCGAGCGCCAAAAGGCTCGGCTTCGAATCCGTTCTGGGCGAGTTCGTCGGCGATCTCGGCGAACACGGCTTGTTGCGCCGGAGAGAGTTCGAGCACGATTGGCATCAGCAACCGCTGGCTTTCGACTTTCTCGGCCGCCCGCTGCTTGAGAATGCGCTCAAAGAGCACCCGTTCGTGCGCCACATGCTGGTCGATAATCCAGAGGCCGTCTTCGCCCGTGGCAAGAATAAACGAGTTGCGAATCTGGCCGAGCGGGTGCAGCGCGGAGAGTGCGCCCAAGGTAGCGCCTTCGCTCTCTCCCCCGAGGTCGAGCGCCTGCGCGCAACCATTGTCGGGAACCGTGTCGAGAGCAGGCGCGAACGGCTGCCCAAGAATTCCGCGGGCAACCGGGATGGCTGAATTGGCGTCGATCGCCGTCTGGCTCTCGAATGGCAAACGTGCAGAAATGAAAGGTGGGGCGGGAGCTTGCAAGGCAAAGGTCGCCTCCGCGCCCTCGTCCGCCGCTGGATGATAGATGCCGCGCAAGCTTCCGGATGCCGCCGCTGAAGCGGAGGGCGGCGGCCACTCTCTCGCGCCTGGCGTCAAGCCCGGACTGGCCGTCGCATGGGAGCGAATCTGCGTAACGAAATGAGCTACCGGGCGAGCTTTCATCAGCGTCGCCCGCACCGTGTCGCGGACAAAATCGTGCATGGCGCTCGACTGCCGGAAGCGAACTTCAGTTTTCGAAGGATGAACGTTCACATCCACTTCGCCGGCCGGCATTTCCAGAAATAGAAGCACCACCGGGTAGACCGTCGGCGGAATGATGTTGCGATACGCCTCGGTCAAGGCGTGCTGCACCAGTCGGTCGCGAATCAAGCGTCCATTCACGAAGACGAAAATCGAATTACGGTTCAGCTTTTGAATCTCCGGCTTTGAAACGAGGCCGTGCAGACGCATTTCGCCGGGATCCGCTGCGCCGCTTGCCTCTTCATCTTGGGAATTGTTCTGCTCCTTGGGCCGGCGTCTCCAGGGCGGCGGCAGCAGCCATCCAATGTGTTTCAGCTTCTCGGCGGCGGCAACGGAAATCAACTGATCCAGCGTTTCTTTGCCAAAAATCTGGTACACACGCTCGCTGTGGCTGGCCACAGGAGGGGCCACCAGCATGGCGTTGGTCGCCGAGTGCAGTTCAAAATGCTTTTGGGGATGCGCCAGCGCGTAATGCGTGACCAGCGACGCGATGTGCGAAAGTTCGGTCGATTCGGACTTCAGGAATTTCTTTCGCGCTGGTGTATTGAAGAATAGATCGCGAATGGTGAGCGACGTTCCGGGGGGCAGACCGGCCTCTTCCACGCGCGCCATTTTGCCGCCGTTGATTTCGATGATGGTGCCCCCGGGTTTTTGCGTTTCCTCGTTTTCTTCCGGCGCGGCCACGCAGGTTTCGAGACGCAGACGCGACACGGATGCAATGGAGGGCAGGGCTTCGCCGCGAAAGCCCAGCGTGGACACCTTCAGCAAATCCTCGGCGTCTTTGAGCTTAGAAGTGGCATGACGCTCGAAGGCGAGCATAGCGTCGTCGCGCACCATGCCGCAACCGTTGTCGGTGATCTGGATGAGCTTCTTGCCGCCGGCTTCCAGGGTGATTTTGATACGGGTCGCGCCGGCGTCGAGCGAGTTCTCGAGAAGTTCTTTGACCACTGAAGCCGGGCGTTCAACCACCTCGCCAGCGGCTATTTTATTCGCCACCGCTTCGGAGAGGATGTGGATGCGCCCCATGGGAGTCCAGTGTCGCAGATGCCGGGAGCTTAGGCAAAGAGTGCGCACGCCCGCAGGGAGCGGCCATTTTCCGGTTTCAATCTCTAGTTTTCTGTCGGCTCCACCCTCGTTTTGGGCGCGGGGAGGCTTCGCCCAGGCTTCGGCGGGACCGGGGGCGACGGAGGCGCGGGCGGAATCGCTCTGGTTGAATATTTGCGAATCTCGATACCGTCGTGCTCGTTGTTGATCACGATGTGCGACGCTCCGTTGCCCACTGTGCCGGTGGCTTTTGACTCGTGGTCATTGTTGTCAACTTTTAAGTCGGGAAAGTCGGATTCGATCTCGCCGTCGCGCGTGCGGGCATCGAGGCGAAATCCGGCTTTGTCGGGCACGCTCAAGTGAATGTCGCCGTTGCGGTCATCGATTTGCACGTTGCCGAGCGAGCGCATGGAGGCTTCGACACCCCCGTTGGCGTCCTGCACGCGGAGATCGCCCGAAACGTCTTCCAGATTAATTTCCTTGGAGCGGGTTGTAAGGTGAACCGGGCCGAACAGTTCCTCCGCGTGAAGATCGTCGGAGTCGAGATCGAGTTCGCCATCGATACGCGAAAATTCGAGATCGGTGCGCGAAGATTTGAACAGAACGTTGTTGCGGATGCGAGCCAGCTTGACGCTCTCGTTGAACTCGCCGTCGAGTTGCACGGCGCCTTTCACGTCCGTCACCGAGACCTCGTTGAGATGGCCGTCGATGTGAACATCGCCGGTGATCTGCCCCAGCTTGGCCGAGCCTCGGTCCAGATTCAGCGTGGCGTTGCCGACGATGTCTTCAAGCGATACATCGCCGTGCTGGGTGTTGATGGTGACCCCGCCTTGGCGGTCGGTCACCGAAACTTCGCCGCGGCGGGAGGTGATTTGCACCGGCATTTTGCGCGGCAGGGAAATGTCGAGATCGGTTTCCACCGCGTGGTCACCGCCGGCAGCCTGTGTCCTAGCCTCGAGCGCCATGACGTTGCCGGTCAGGCTGATCGAAGGCTTGGTCAGTTCGTTATATTTGTCGGCCTCGCCCTGGCTCTCGGCGCCGATCTTTTTGCGGATTGCGACCGTGATCCTATTGTCATCGGCGGCGCTGATGCGCACGACCCCGTGCTGGTCGTCGACTCGCAAGCTGATAACCGACGGCGGGACAGCTTGTTCGAGGTGATCGTCATAGTCGAAGGTGTCGCCGAAAATATTGTCCAGGTCGCCGTCGTCGATTTGCAGGTTATCGCGCAACTCATCCCAGCGAAACTTGGCCATGTGTGTGGCCGCGAGGCCACAGATGACAATGAAGAAAACCAGCAAAACTCCGCCTGCGCCGATGCCCCGCGCGGGAAGGCCATCGCGTAGAGCCTGCTGGTGCTCGATGATTTTGAGCACTCCCCACAGAATCAGCAGGAGCGGCCAGTAGTGGGCAAAAGCCATGCCCAGCCGTCCCCACGAAATCATATGCAAATTGCCCAGCAAAAAGAGCAGGCCCAGAATGATCAGCACGACCGGCCCGGCAAACGAGCGGCGATGCCGGTACGGCGGAGGCGCCTGCCCAGTCGGCGGCACCGGGCTACCCATTGCGCACCTCCCCTCCGGAAGACGCCGCGGGCGGAGTCGTGCCCGATCCGGAACTCGGTGGAGCTGCCGGCGGAGGCGGTGTCATGACGGACCGTCCCGGCGGGAACAGGCCCGTATGCCCGGCCGATGAAGCGTTGCTCTGCAGCAGTTTCACGATGCCGATCACCAGCAGAATCGCCGGCCAGGTGCGGTCGAAGTCGACCACATCGAGCGTTTGCAACTGGAAGAGAATGCCAACCGTCATCAGCACCGCCGGACCCGTGAGCCGGCGTGTGCGGCAGCGGTCGCACTGGCAACCGCCGCGCCGCCCCCCGACCAATCCCCACTGTTTGGCAAGCATCCATCCGCCGAAGAAGATCAGCAGCAGCGGCCAGAAACGGTCGAGGCCGAATTCAAAGATATTCATGGTGTGCAGGAAGAAGAGCACGCCCAGGCCGATCAGGATGATGGCAACGGCGGGAACGTTCCTCGATTCGCCTCTGTCGCCGAAGCTGAACGTCTGGCTCAAGCCGTACGGATCGGGAGGAGCTTGCCCAGCCTGCAGCGCATGCGCGGTTCGCACCGCATCGATGATCTGGTAGACGTAGAAAAACGCAATGCCGATTCCGAAGACGAAATCCCAGCGCCCGGCATGATCGGAGGCGAAAATGAGCATCGCAAAAATCAGCAGGTGCGCGAGTCCCTTGGCGTATTGCGAGCAGTAGACTGCGCCCACGCCGAACGGAAAAAACCCGGCGAGAATACCGGCGACCGCGGGATTCGGCCCGGAACTGCCGGCGGCCCTAAAGGGCGTGCCGGGCGGGATACCGGTCGGTCGGCCGCCGGGGGTGAATTCGGCCTGCGGCGCGAATCCGACGGCAGGCGGCACCACCCCGGGAGCCGGTGGAACGATTCCTTCCAAACGAGCTGCCAAACAAGGCTCGCAGTAGACCACGCCGCGAACGTCGCGAGTGCAGTTCGAGCAAAGCGGTTTGCCGCAGGTGCGGCAGAATGCCACCGCGGCCAGATCGGGATGCGTGGCGCAGTTCATGCGAACCTCCTGTAGGCGGTCCCCGACACTACAGGCAGATCCGGATTTGAGCGATGAAAGACAGATGGACCCAGCCGAGCGCTGGCCAGAATGACGTCCGGGTCTCTCGGGCTGTAATTGCGCTCCTGCTTCTGCTCGGGCTTTTCGGTTGTGTCGTTGTTGTGCTCCTTCTTCTCCGGCACAGCCTCACGCGGTGCTGCTTCTGCCGGCGCCACGTTGCGCTTGAGTTCGCGCACCGCGGCCTGCACTTCATACACAAGCTTGATGTTGTCATAGTAGCGGACAACCCGGGCTTGGGTCGTGTAGTACGTGTGCCGGATCGCCGCCGGATGCAGATCGATGTGCGCCAGGTCGCTGGCTTTCACACCCAGCACGCTCAGCCCCACCGAGATGGAGAAAAATGCCATGCCGAACGACATGGCAAATCTCGGCTGCCGCACCGTCTTCCACAGCGCTTCGGTTGCTCCCCAAATCCATGCTTGCAAGCGATCGAGCCACGATGCGCCAACCGGCGCACGTTGTGGCGTGCTCACGTTCACTCGCAGGCGTTGGCTGTCAACGCCCGTTGTGGATGCCAGAATATTCGTGACCAGACTGGCCGGAGGATTCACCTCCGGAAGATGCTTCAGCCAGTTGCGGCCCGCCGCAACTTCGGCGAGCAGCGGCCCGCAGAGCGAACAAGTCCGCCCATGGGCCTGGAAGCGGTCGAGTTCGGCGCCGCTCAGCATGCCGTCGATGGCATCGGCAAGCAGGCTATCGAACTCGTGACAGTGCATTCCGTTACCGCTTAGGTCTGGCATCACATCACCTGCCTGTAGGTACGTTGTAGCAGGCGGGCAAGTTCCGCGCGCCCACGATTTATTCGACTTTTCACAGTCCCCTCCGGAATCCTCAAAACGGTTGCGATTTCACGGTAATCAAAATCTTGTAAGTCCCTTAGAATCAACGCCTCCCGCAGCTCTGGCGAAAGCTTGCCCAAGGCCGCGTGAACGGCTTCGCCAGCCTCGCGGCTGCGCACGCGGGAGTCGGGAGGCGCACTTTGGTCATGAATTTGCTCGCTCAGCGGCTGCGCGTCTTCCAGCTTGGAGACCGGAGCGTCGAGTGAGTCGGTCATGCGGTCCTGCTTGGTCTTGCGGAAATGGTCGACTAGCAAGTTACGGGTGATGGCCGTTATCCAGGTGACGAACGCACCCTTCGCGGCGTCATAGCTGGAAAGCGTGCGGTACATCTTGAGGAAAACTTCCTGCGTCAGGTCTTGGGCATCGTTGGCCGACCCGGCAAATCGATAGCAGATGTTGTAG
>JASHRB010000533.1 GCA_030037575.1 Candidatus Sulfotelmatobacter sp.
TCTAAATACCGGCTCTTAGGATCGTTCTGAAAAAAGATGTATTCGGTGATCGCGCCCTGAATGGGATGGCCAACGTAGTTGTACATCGGGTTTTCGCCCGCGCTCCAGCCCACCTCCCACCAGCGTTCGAGCGATTGCCGGTAGTCGCGCCAATAATGATTGAACGGGATGCCTCGCTCGGAAACCACCCAGGGGAAATCGGTGTGCACGACCCATGCCTGCTCAATGGCAAGAAACGTGAACGATTCCTCCAATGCGCGGCCCCAATGAAAGTGCTCCGGCTGACCTTCCTTCGATCCGTGATCGGCGCCGGTCAACGAGATTGACGGCTGCGAATCCGGTGCAGAGAGTATGCCATCATCCGCTGCGCTCGCCCTGGGTGTATCTGGATCATACAGGCTGGAAAACGCATCGGTCGGGGCCTGTGCGCAACCCTCCGCCGCGGGCCCTGAATCGCAGAGAGAAATTACCGATTGTCCCAATACGCCGCCCACGCAAAGGAGCATCAAAACGGTAGCTGCGAGGAGGCGATAAGCCATAGGCAGAAATGGGATCATATCAGGTCCGGTTGTTGAAAATCCCGTGACTATGCGGTCAGGAACAAAAGGAAAAAACATCCCTTCGCCAAACCGCGCGACTTTGCAGGATGTTACAGTGTTCAACACATCAATTCGGTAAAAGTTGAAAGGAAGTTTGATGCAAGCAAGTGGAGAAGGGAGCGAGCGCCCGCGATTGCTGGGCGCCGCGGCCCTGTCGGCCAGTTTTTTACTGCTCCTGGCCGGATCGGCCCCGGCGCAAAACATAAACCAGAGCAACCTTTTTGTCGGATACTCCTACATTGCCGACAACCTCTTTTCCGGCCAGCACGCCAATCTCAATGGATGGGACATATCTGCCGAAAAGAAATATCTGCCGTTCTTCGGGCTGGTCGGTGATGTCAGCGGACTCTACGGCTCAAAGGATCTTCCCGGCAGCACTACGTGCGCTTCGGCCGGATGTCTGGTTCACAGCAGCATCAGCCAATACACTTTTGACGTCGGCATCCGCGGATCGTACGCCACCAATACCGTCCGGCCATTTGCCGAAGCCATGTTCGGTGAGGCGCACACCACCGAGTATGGATCGGGCTTGTCGAATACCAACAACGGTTTCGATGCTCTGCTCGGCGCCGGTATGGATTGCCGCCTCACTCGCATGCTTGGCTGTCGCGTCGATGTCGACTATATTGTGACCGGCTCGTTTGTGGTTCGGCACAATAGCATTCGCGCATCGACCGGGTTAGTGTTTCGCTTTTGAGCAAGCACGAGTCCGTGGTCCTTGTCGTTTATGCCCAAGGCTAACCAGCCCGAAACCAATCGCCGCTCACGGGAACGGCTCGTCACGCGTTTGCCAGTTAGCGTGCGCCAGCCGTTTGGATCGGGGCAGGTGAAAGCTCATACCCGCGATGTCACCACCAACGGAATCTTCCTCTACAGCGATACCCGCCTCGAAGAAGCTGTGGAGGTCGAGCTGGTCTTGATGCTTCCGCCAGAATTGACCGCAGGCGAGAAATGCTGGGTCTGCTGCCACGCGCAGGTGCTCCGCGTGGAGGAGGG
The DNA here is from genome assembly GCA_030037575.1 of Candidatus Sulfotelmatobacter sp. Taxonomy (GTDB): domain Bacteria; phylum Acidobacteriota; class Terriglobia; order Terriglobales; family Acidobacteriaceae; genus Sulfotelmatobacter. The sequence goes on from JASHRB010000533.1 coordinate 1,596, forward strand.
GCCGGGAAACGAGTTTGGCGTCGCCGCCGAGATCCGGCGGATGGAGATACTGCCGGAAATTCCCGTCTGAAGTTGCTCCCGGTGCTACAAGGTGTGAACGGCATATCCGCGCCGAGATGCACTAAAGAGTGGGAATCGGGCATTTTTCTTTGAAAATTTCATAAAAACCCTTCCTTTTGCCCCTGCCTTAGTGCAATAATTACGGCCCTAGATGTGCTCTGGCCGAACCCAGTGTTTTCAGGTGAATGAAATCATGTTGATCGACAAACTCGCCGAGGGCGTGGTCCAGGTGCAGACTCCCATCGGTCCCCGTTATCTGATGCCCTCCTTCCTTCAGCGCTTGTATTTCATCTGGATGTTTCGCCATTTTCCCATCCTGCCAATGGCGGTTCTTACTCCGTCGCAGCAGCGAATGATTGACCGATTGTGTTCCGAGCAGCGATTCGTTTCCCTGGCCTACTCCACGGGGATGCAAGACGCTCCGGTTATCGGAACGATCGAACGCCGCGCGAAAACGGGGGCCAGCACGCTGCCGCCGCGTCGGCCAGCCGCGAGCGAAAATCATGCTGGGCTCGCTGCCGAAGCCCGACAGCGCTCCTGAATTCTGCTCGCTTTGGCGACAATTCCTTTTCGCGGTGCTTTCCTACCACAGAGAGTTTGCGTCGCGAAAATGAAAATGCGCGCGTGCTCTGCACAGCGTCTAAGAAATGCAGTTTTCAAAACATGCCCGACAAAGAATTTCAAAGAGGGATTCAATCCGCGCAAGTGGAATGTGAGCGTTTACGGGAGGAAAACAACCGCCTACGGAAGCTTCTCTCTGAGCATGGTATCCCAATCCCTGCAATCCAGACTCAGGGGCCTACGCTGGTCCAAGGCGTGGGGATAGCAATCGATGCTGTCAGTCATGCTTCCGACTCGAAGGCTAAAATTGCACTGTTTCGAAGCCTTTTCCGCGGCCGGGAAGATGTCTATGCCGTTCGATGGGAAAACCCCGACGGCCGCACTGGATACATGCCAAAGGCAGATCGCGATTGGAAGGCTTACTATGCGAGCAGACCCGAAGACCGCAAGAAAGTTGACCGCAAAACACGGACGTTTCACCCTTTAACCGACGAGGTGGTTCGCCAACATTTGGCCGGCGAACTCACCGTCGGCGCTTATCCGCTTCTGCCAGACGGGACATGCTGGTTTCTTGCGGTAGATTTTGACAAGAAGACATGGCAGGAGGATGCCGCCGCATTTCTCGGCACTTGCCAAGAACTCGATGTGCCCGCCGCTTTAGAGCGTTCTCGGTCGGGTAATGGCGGTCATGTGTGGATCTTTTTTGATCGAGCAATCCCAGCGGTAACAGCGCGAAAGCTAGGATGCGTCATTCTCACCCGAACGATGGATCGCCGCCATCATGTTGGCTTTGATTCCTACGATAGATTTTTCCCGAACCAGGACACCATGCCGAAAGGGGGTTTCGGCAATCTCATTGCTCTGCCGTTGCAAAAGGTGCCGCGCCAGTCGGGCAACAGTGTGTTCATAGATTCTTCCTGTCGCCCATATGCAGATCAATGGCAGTTCCTCACGATGATTCATCGTATGTCTGCTCATGCTACTGAAGCGCTTGTTGTGCAGGCGCAACGCGCAGGTGATTTGATAGGAGTAAGAACCAGCATTTCCGAAGACGACAACGAGCAAGACCCCTGGACTCTGCCGCCCTCACGCAAACGGCTTGAGCGGCCCATCAAAGACCCGCTCCCGGAAAGAGTTCAGCTTATTCGCGCGAATCTTCTCTATGTGGAGAAGAAGGACCTGCCTTCCGCAATGCAAAATCGGTTGCTTCGCCTCGCGGCGTTTCAAAATCCTGAATTTTACAAAGCTCAAGCGATGCGCCTTTCAACCTTTGACAAGCCACGCGTCATAGCCTGCGGAGAAGACCTCCCTAATCACATTGCCCTGCCTCGTGGCTGTTTCTCCGATCTGCTGGCCTTGTTAGAAGGGCACCGAATTGCGCCGCTGATTCAGGATGAACGTTTTGCAGGTACAGCGATCAACGTGGACTTCCATGGTCAGCCCGACCTCTTCAAGAGGAAGCCGTTGCAAACATCAGTGTTCACGATGAAGGAATCTTGTGCGCTCCGACGGCCTTCGGAAAAACGGCTGTTGCCGCATGGCTTATCGCCGCACGCAAAGTGAATTCTTTAATTTTGGTGCACCGACAGCAGCTAATGGACCAGTGGCGCGAACGACTAGCAATGTTCTTGCAGCTTCCTGTCAAATCAATTGGAGAAATCGGTGGCGGAAAGACAAACCGGACTGGCTGTTTGGATGTCGCAGTCATTCAAAGTTTGCATAGAAAAGAGACCATCAAAGATTTTGTAGCAAAATATGGCCAAGTCATTGTGGATGAATGCCATCATATTTCGGCATTTACATTCGAGCAGGTAATGAG
>JASHRB010000534.1 GCA_030037575.1 Candidatus Sulfotelmatobacter sp.
TTCAGAGCACGCAGCTCCTCGAGGACCAAATCCTCGAGCTTACAATTCTTTTCCACGCACAGCCGCACCGCCTTGCCCACCTGCTCATGCGCCAATCGCGACGGAACCCCTTTCTTCACCAGATAGGTGGCCGCAGGCCATGCATTCAGGAATCCCGATCCGCAGGCCTCGCGCATGCGCTCCCAGTCAAACTCCACAGCCTTCATGAACCCTGCGACCAGGGGCAGCGTGCCCATCGCCGCATCCGTCGCATCGAACAAAGGCTGTTGGGTCTCCTGCAAGTCTTTGTTGTAGGCCAGCGGCAAACCCTTCATCGTGATGCTCAAGGCGGTGGCGCTCCCCACCATGCGCCCGCATTTCGCCCGCACCAGCTCCAGCAAATCCGGATTCTTTTTCTGCGGCATGGCGCTGCTGCCCGTCGCATAAGACTCGGGCAGTCGTACGAAGCCGAACTCCCGCGAGGAAAAAACAATCATCTCCTCCGCCCATCGGCTCAAATGCAGGCTGAGAAGCGAAAGCGAATTCACAAACTCCAGCGCAAAATCACGAGCGCTGGTCGCGTCCATGCTGTTGGCCATCACACCGTCGAACTCGAGCGCGCCCGCCATGAGAGAGCGATCGAGCGGCAAGGTCGCGCCCGCCACAGCCCCCGATCCCAGCGGACACAAATTCACCCGCTTCCGGCAATCCTCGAGCCGCTCGCAGTCGCGCAAGAACATTTCCACGTAAGCCAGCAGCCAATGCCCCACCAGCACGGGCTCCGCCGGTTGCAGATGCGTGTATGCCGGCATGGCCGCGGTTCCGGCTTGCTCCGCCCGCTCCACCAACGCCGCGCACACCTCGGTCAGCCGGCTTCTCAGCTGATCAATCGCTGCCCGCACATACAAACGCAGGTCGGTAGCCACCTGTTCATTGCGGCTTCGTCCGCTGTGCAGCTTGTACCCCAACTGGCCAACCCTGGCCACCAATTGCTTTTCCACAAAGTGGTGCACGTCCTCGGCCTCTTCATCCTGATCCTGATCCTGATCCTGAATATCGGATGGGGGCCTTCCCGCCGTTGCCGGATTTGGGGAAAGGCGGAGGTCGGAACTCCCCATCTCTTCCAGCCCCTGCAAAATGGCAATCAACTCAGCCGTCGACAAAATGCCAGCATGGTTCAGCGCTTTGGCATGGGCCGCGCTCGCCTCGAGCTCGTGGTGCAGCAGCCGCCGGTCGAACTCGAACGACCGCTGCCAGCGTTCGAACTCCGGATCCAACCCCTGCCGGAACCGGCCTGACCACATTTTCATCGCGCAACCTCCGCGCGTTGTCCCGCGCGCGTGCGCGAAGGCAGCCCCAGAATGCGGATGAACCCCGCCGCATCCTTCTGGTCGTAATTCTCGCCCATGGTGAACGACGACAAGTCGGTGCGATACAGGGAGTACTCCGACTCGCGGCGCACCACCGCAACGTTGCCTTTATATAAAGACAAAGTCACGCTGCCTGAGATTTCCTGTTGCGTGGTCGCCACAAACCCGTCCAGGGCCTCGCGCAAGGGAGTGAACCACTGGCCGAAATAGACGAGTTCCGCGTACTTCAAACTCACTTGCTGCTTGAAATGCGCCAGCTCGCGCTCCAGGCACAGAGCCTCAAGTTCTCGATGGGCCGCCACCAGCAGCGTCCCGCCCGGAGTCTCATAACATCCGCGCGACTTGATTCCCACCAATCGGTTCTCGACCAAGTCGATGCGCCCGATGGCGTTGCGCGCGCCGATTTCGTTCAACAACTCGACCAGCGACAGCGCATCCAGTTTCATCCCGCCCACCGAAACCGGCACACCTTTTTCGAACCCAATCTTCACCTGTTCTTCCTGATCCGGCGCCTCTTTCGGCGATCTTGTCATCTGCCAGGTCGAATCCAGCGGAGCACTGCCCGCATCCTCCAGCTCTCCGCCTTCATGGCTCAAATGCCACAAATTCCGGTCGCGGCTGTGAATTTTCTCCCGGCTTGCCGCCACCGGAATGCCATGCCGCTCGGCGTAATCCAGGCAATCCTCGCGTGACTTCAGCCTCCACTCGCGCCAGGGAGCAATCACTTTCAACTCCGGCGCCAGCGCCTGATAGGCCAACTCAAAGCGCACCTGATCGTTTCCTTTGCCCGTGCATCCATGCGCCACAGCCGTCGCCCCCTCGCGCAACGCAACCCCCACCTGATGTTTCGCGATCAGCGGACGGGCCAGCGAAGTCCCCAGCAAATATTTATGCTCATACACCGCGCCCGCCTGCAGCGCAGGAAACACGTACCCCGTCAAAAATTCCTTGCGCAGATCCTCGACGACAACCTTGCTCGCGCCCGTCCGGTAAGCTTTCTCGACCACCGCCTCAATGTCGTCCCCCTGCCCGACGTCGGCCACCATGGCAATCACGTTGCACCCATAGTTTTCTTTCAGCCAGGGGACAATGATCGAGGTATCCAATCCGCCGGAATACGCCAGCACCACTTTGTCAGTCATGAACGCTCCTCGCCGGCCGGCGGTCCGCGCCGCCCAGCAATAAATGAAGAATTGCTTTCTGCGCGTGCAGCCGGTTTTCCGCCTGCTCAAAAATCACCGACTGCTCAGAATCCATCACTTCATCGGTCGCTTCCCGCCCGCGATGCGCCGGCAGGCAATGCATGAAAAGCGCGTGGGGCGCGGCTTTCGCCATCAATTCCGCATTCACCTGGTAAGGCGGAAAAATCTTTTCCCGCTTTTCGGTCTCCCCTTCCTGCCCCATGCTCACCCAGGCATCGGTGTAAACCGCATCGGCTCCCGCCACGGCTTCACCCGCATGGTTCATCAACTCGATTTCCGCGCCGGTTCCGCGGGCAATTTCCCGCGCCGCCTCCAGCATATCCGCCGCCGGCTCGTAGCCCGCCGGGGTCGCCATCCGAATCGACGATCCCAGGCAGGCTGTTGTCAGCAGCAGGGAGTGCGCCACGTTGTTTCCATCGCCCACATACGCGAGCCGGATATTTTTCAAGTCGCCAAATCTTTCGCGCAGCGTCAAAAAATCCGCCAGCGCCTGGCAAGGATGCTCGCGATCGCTCAGCGCATTGATCACCGGCACCGAAGCGTGTTCAGCCATCCGCGCGATGGTTTCCTGCGAGAAGGTGCGCAGCACGATCACGTCCACCCAGCGCTCCAGGTTGCGCGCCACATCGCTCAGCTTCTCGCGAGCATCCAGCCGCTCCTGGGTCTGATCGACAAACATCGCCGTGCCGCCGAGACTTGCCATACCCGCTTCAAACGTCAGCCGGGTGCGCAGCGACGGCTTTTCGAAAAACATCACCATTTGCTTCCCGGCAAGCGTCCGCCGAAAATCTGCCGCGCGCGCCTTCATCACCGCCGCTAAATCCAAAACCGCCCGCACCCCCTCGGGCCCGAGATCGCGGGTCGAAACCACGTCCGCGCAAAATCCCTTCTGCATGGTCCCGGCTGGGGCCGCCCCATGCCCGGCTCTGGCCGCCCGGTTTCTCCCTTCCTGGGGGAGAAGTGGGGATTTTCTGGCCACCACTGCCGAAGCGCTCATGGACAAGTAACCTCCGTCCCGCCCGACAATTTTTCGCGATAAAACTGCGGCAACGCTTCCGCCTCCGTCGCCGGCAGAATTCGCACTCGTCCCACTCCCTGCTTCAACGCCTGGCCGCAAGCCTGCAACTTCGGTAACATTCCCCCGCTGATCACCGACCCCGCTATCAACTCCGCCGCTTGCGTGGTCGTCAGCCACGGCATCACCGCGCCCCTCGCGTCTTTCACGCCCGGCACGTCGGTCAAAAAAATCAATGCATGGGCATGGCAGGCCGCCGCACACGCGGCTGCCATCTCATCCGCATTCACGTTGTAGTACTCACCGTCGCTGCCCAACACGAGCGAAGCCATTACCGGAATGCCTCCCTGCGCCCACAGCGCCTCGATCCAGCAGGGCTCGGCAAAACAAATCTCGCCGACGAATCCCAAATCGCGCCCGTGAACAAATTTCTTGCGCCCGCGAAAACTCATCCCCTCTCCGCCGCAGAATCCAATCGCCGGCATTCCCGCAGCCTGGATGGCGGCAACCAACTTCTTGTTCACCATTCCACCCAGCACCATCAGCGCCGCGTCCCGCGTCTCCCCATCGGTCACGCGCAAGCCGTCGACGAATTCGCTCTTCTTTCCCAGCTTCCCGAGCCACCGCGTCAACGCGCCTCCGCCGCCATGCACCACCGCCACGCGGTGCCCATCCTGCGCCAGTTCCGCGATCGACTTGGCACACTTCCGCAGCATGGCCGCATCCTCCATGGCCTTGCCGCCGAGCTTCACCACCACGATCACGGCAACCCCTCCCGCTCATCCCACCCGTACATCAAATTCATGTTCTGGGCCGCCTGTCCGGCGGCACCTTTCAGCAGATTGTCCAGGCACGCAACCATCACCAGGCGCCGTCCATCGTCGGCCAGGCAAAATCCGATATCGCAATAGTTGGTGTGCAGCGAATACTGGATTTGCGGCAGCTTCGGCGGGGCAAACACCCGCACCCAGCCCCGCTCGGCATAAAACTCGCGCAGGCAGTGCTCGATTTCCGCCGCCCTCCTCTGGCCATTCAGCCGCAAATAAATGGTCGACAAAATTCCGCGGGGAATGGGCAACAGATGCGGAGTAAAGGTCAGCTCTTCATCCTGCAACCCCAGCTGCTCGGCCATCTCGCCCAAATGGCGGTGTTCGAACACCGAGTATGCCGACACATTATCGGCCACGGACACAAAATGCGTTTTCGCCGTCGGAGCCCTGCCCGCGCCCGACACGCCCGACTTCGAATCCGCGATGATTCCGCGCTCGCGATCCACCCATCCCGCCTTCACCAGGGGGGCCAGCGCCAGAATCACCGAAGTGGCATAGCAACCTGGATTGGCCACCAGCTGCGCCTTCCGGATGCAATCCGCATGCAGCTCGGGCAATCCATAAACCCCCCGCTCGGCAAGCTTCGCCGCCATTGCCGCATCCGCATCGTGGAATCCGTAAACCGCCCGATGCTCCTCCCGCTTCAACCTCCACGCGCCGCTGAAATCGATCACCCGCAAGCCCTGCGCAACCGCCTCCGGCACGATCCGCCGCGAGGCCTCATGGGGTGTGGCCAGAAACAGCAACTTCACACCCTGCGCCCTCAATTCCGTGCCTGACCAAGCGCGCAGCGGATAGCCGCCGTTCCCCGCCAACTGGGGAAAAACTTCGGCGAGGTCAGCCGGAGCGTCTGCGCCGAGATCCTGGGCGCCGCTACTCGAGCGCTGCCGCCGCCGCAGCAGCATCGGTTTTTCCAGCCGCGGATGCCGCTGCAGAATTCGCGCCAACTCCAAGCCCGAATATCCGGTAGCGCCGAGGACCGCCGTTTTCAGCTTCGCCGCCATCAGCCCAGCATCTCCTCAATGCGCGCCGCGACCTGCTTGGCCGCTTCTTTGTCGGGGCAAACAATCAAAATGGCATCGTCTCCGGCAATGGTTCCCAGCACTTCGTCCCACTCCTGCTCGTCCAGCGCCGCCGCCACCGGCTGGGCGCTGCCGGTCACGGTTTTCACCACCAGCAGGTTCTGTGCCGGCCGCACATCCAGCACAAACTCCCTCACCAGCCGTTTCACCGGAGGCAGCGCCAAGGCCGCCGCGGCTTCGCCATGGGGCAACTCGTACCCCGCCGCGGTCTTGCTC
>JASHRB010000535.1 GCA_030037575.1 Candidatus Sulfotelmatobacter sp.
GGAAAATGATAAAGAAACATGTAAGAATCGAAGGAGCGATCGTCCATCCAGCTGGTGGCTGCGGCTACGATTTTGCGCAACAGCGCGGTGATCTTCTGCATGTCATAGTCGCTTGAGTCGGCATCGACGACCACGGCATAGTGCCCGCCGCCTTCTTCGAAATACGCTTCCTCGAAGGTCCCGATTTCCACCGGCGAGTCAACCAGTCGGTCATAGTTTTCAGCACGAAACGAATCTTCCGATGCTGAGGTCAGGGGCGTAGCAATCCGCCAGTTCGCGGGTAGACGCGCAAAGTGGATGGTCATCGGCTCGTTCCGTGCGTCGGGCGGATACATGAGAATCTCCGCCAGATTGAAAAATGCGTGGTGCAAGTTCAGTTGCGCACCGAATGGCCCCGGAGAATCCGCGAAGATCTCATACTCCAGGATTGCTCCGGATTGCGCACCTGAAATCTGCCAGAGGCTAGTGTTCAGCAAGCGAACATCCAGCGGCTGACCGGCGCGATCTTTGGCGCGAATCCAATTCACATATTTCGCGAAGTCGCGAACCTGGTAGAGTGCGTTCCAGACCGGGAGCTGCAACTCGCGCTTGGCCGCGCCTGCGGGAAGCGAGATTTGCACCTCCACGAGGTGCTGCTTGGGGTTTGCCAGCGAAACGATATAGTTGGTTGCGGCGAAGCAGGTGGAGAGTGCAAGCCACAGGAAGGCGGAACAAACAGCGAAGGGCCGTCGCCCACTGAAAATCGGATCTAAATATTTCATCGCTTCCCCGCCGCATTCACCGAGTTCATCGCCGAACCCGTCGTGGTTTTCAATCGCGCAGGGAGTTTCTCGTAGATTCCGCCAAAACCGCCATTGGAAAGAATTGCAACCACGTCGCCGTTGCGAAGTTCGGAAGAAAGGATTTCGACGATTGCGTCAGCATCGGCCGCCAGCCGCGCGCGGCGACCGCGTTTTTGAATATCCGCTGCCAGTTCCGGCAATTCGAGCCGTTCATTTGCGGGCACGGCTTCAGACCTGAAAACACCGGCCACGACGACTTCATCTGCCAGGGCGAGGCTCCGGGCAAGATCGGCCTGCAGCACGCGGCGGCGAAGAGTGTTCGAGCGCGGCTCCAGGATTGCCCACAAACGCGAGCCGGGATAGCGACCGCGCAATGCTTTTAAGGTTTCAGCAATTGCGGTTGGATGGTGCGCGAAATCGTCGATGATGGTAACGCCATTCACCTGCGCTCTCACTTGCAGACGGCGCTTCACACTCTTAAAGCCCTTGAGCGCAGCGGCAATCTCTTCCTTCGGAATACCGCAGCTCGAAGCGAGCGCGGCTGCCGCGGTTGCGTTCCACACGTTGTGTTCGCCGGCGAGAGCAAACTCGAAATCCATCCACGCCCGGCCGTTGCGCAGCACAGACCATGAAGTCCGTTCTGGATGGAAACAGAGATTGGATGCGCACCACGCCGAACGCTCGGCGCATCCGTATCGTTCCACCGGACAGAATGCTTTCTGCAGGCAGCGGTCAAGGCTTGGGCTTTCGCTGGCTAAACCAGTCACTCCATCGAATGCGATGATTCGCCCGCGGCGCGGCAGCAGGTTGACCAGGCGTTTGAATGCGGTTTCAACCGCGTCGAGGTCTTTGTAGATGTCGGCGTGATCGAATTCGACGGAGGTAAGAATGACCGCAGCGGGAAAGTAATGCAGAAACTTTGGCCCTTTGTCAAAAAACGCGGTGTCGTACTCATCGCCTTCGATGATGAAATGTCGGCCTTCACCCAGATGGAAACTCGATCCGAAATTCTCGGCGATGCCGCCGATCAGGAAGGAAGGCTGCACTCCAGCGCTGTGAAAGATCCAGGAGAGCATGGAAGTGGTGGTTGTCTTTCCGTGCGTGCCGGCGACCACAAGCACTTCTTTACCGCGCAGCAACTCATCGTGTAGCAACTGCGGCAGCGAGCAGAACGGAATGCGCCGATCGAGCAGTTGCTCGAGTTCGGGATTGCCGCGGGAAATGGCATTGCCCACGACTACCAGGTCAGGACAAGGAGAGAGATTCTTCGCATCGAAGGGCTGGGCGACCGGTATGCCAAGTTCGGCGAGAAAATCGGACATCGGAGGGTAGGCTCCGGCGTCCGAACCGGTGACCTGAAAGCCGCGTTGCTTCAGCATTCCGGCGAGCGCTGCCATCGCAGTGCCGCAGATGCCGATTAGATGAATGTGCTTCTTTTTATCCATTGTGGTCAGAAGAACCGGACTGCGTCGACCGAGGTTTCCACACTGTGCCTTACTTTGCGGCCGAAGCGCTCTCGAGAATCCTTAAGTTCACTTCTCCGGAACGAACCGAAAGTTCAGCACGCACTCCGATGGGTAAGGTAATGTTCCCCGAGGTCACGTGACCCGAACGAACTCCATAGGCTACCGGCACGTCCAAGCCGCGCACAATGCGCAGCACAACCTCTTGCAGCGTATATCCCTGATTGGCAGTTTGAAAGCAATCTTTCATTTCGCCGAAAACGATTCCGCGCACATGCGCTAACTTACCGGCCAACATCAACTGCATCAACATCCGGTCGATTTGAAAAGGCTTTGTGGCCACATCTTCGAGAAACAGAATCGTATCTTTGCTCTGGATCTCGTAGGGCGTTCCCAACGACGCGGCCAAAATTGATAGGCAACCACCGTAAAGAATTCCTTTGGCCGTTCCGTCAGCCAACCCCGTTGCCCCAGAGCCTTTGCCGGTAGCCAATTCCCAGGTCGCAGCGCCGCCCAGCGCGGCATTCCATGAAGCTGCATCGACGCCGCTCTCGTGCGGCCAGTCTTTCGCGACCATCGGCCCGTGAAATGTCACCAGGCCAGTTTTATCGGCAAAGTGCGTAAGCAGCGCCGTGAGGTCGCTGTAGCCCACGAAAATCTTGGGATGAGCTTTGATCTTCTCCAAATCTAAAACGTCAAGCAAATAGTTGGATCCGTAACCACCCCGCGCGCAAATGATCGCGTGGACGTCGTCCCGAAGAAACATATCTTCCAGTTCGCGTGCTCGCCGTCCGGAGGAGCCGGCAAAATAAAGATCCTGATCGAGAATGGAATCAAAGTAGAAAGGCCTGTAGCCAGCGCGCCGCAGCGTTTCGCATCCTGCCTCGAGTTCGGAGCGCTTGACGTTGCTGGCTGGTGCGACGATGCCCACCGTGTCGCCCCGCCTAAGAACAGGCGGCTTGAGGCGCGAGATTGTTGAGGAAGGCATGCGCTCAGAACCCTACTACCTGGGATCGTCGATGACAACACTCTGCAATCACGGGGGCTCCAATGCGGCGCTTTCGGCGGTTTCAGGTCAGAAAAAGTCTCCGCGGCAAACCAGCCGCGCCCAACCACGAAGAAACACTTGCCGGCCTTCGGTGCGCACAATCTGCGTTCCTCCCGGTGTATGCACGGAAACCGGCGACTCGGCTTTGCCGCTAGCGATGGCTGCGAGCGCCGAAGCGCAGGAACCGGTTCCCGAAGATTGCGTTTCGCCGACACCGCGCTCGAAGAAGCGTACGGTCACGTCGTGGTCGCCATCGGCAATAACCATCTCGACATTCACACCGTGCTTAAAATGCGAACCCCTCTGAATGGCCGCCGATTGTTCCCGCCAATCGTCGGCAAACTCCTGCACGAAAACTACATAATGCGGATTCCCCATGGAAACTGGAATGCCGCGCATTTCTTTCGCGCCAAGCTTGAAAGCGAGTTCGGCTTCGACAATCCCCTCGCCCATGGCCGCCTCAAACTCATAGCCGGAATCACGCACGCTCTTCAGGGTGCAGATTTTCAGCCCGGCTCCGGTCTGAATCGTGATCTTTTCTTTCTTTCTCTCTGCGCAAACATACGCCGCGACGCAGCGGGTGCCGTTGCCGGAGATTTCCGCATCGGACCCGTCGGCGTTGATGAGCCGAATTTCAAGGTCGGCAGTGGGGTGCGGGTCCATCCATTCCACGCCATCCGCGCCGACACCCTCGTGGCGATTGCAGATGCGCTGGGTAAACGCCGACAGCTCGCTGCGGG
>JASHRB010000536.1 GCA_030037575.1 Candidatus Sulfotelmatobacter sp.
CTGGCGCCGGAGAATCTGCTGAAAACCTCCGGCCGGGGAATTTTTTTGATGCGATCTTTTATGGACGAGGTGGAAATCCGCCCGTCTCAAACAGGAACAGAAGTGAAATTGATCAAACACGTCCACGGGCCGACCGCGGGCGGCAAGGAGGGGTCTCAGTGAGCATGAAACTAGGAACTCGGCAGGTGGATGGCGTCACCATCGTAGACTGCAGCGGCCGCATCACTCTGGGCGAAGGCAGCGTCATGATGCGCGACACCGTGCGCGACCTGCTTTCGAAAGGCAATAAGAAGATTATCTTGAATCTGGGCGAGGTCAACTACATCGATAGCTCGGGCATTGGTGAACTGGTCAGCGCCTTCACTACCACCAAGAATCAAGGCGGCGAGCTCAAGCTGCTCCATCTCACCAAGAAAGTGCACGATCTGCTGCAAATCACGAAGCTCTACACGGTCTTCGACGTGAAGGACGATGAAGCGGCGGCAGTGAAATCATTCAAGTAGCTTCGCAATCAGAAATTCCGGGCTACGGGCGGCGGTAGCCCGTAAAATCTGACAGGTCCCCAAGTTGATTTCTGCGTCAACAACAATCACCTGTTCTTCGGGCACGACCTGCGGCATATCACCAAGCTCTAAACCTTGGACGAGGAAGCGGTGGCGGTGAAATCGTTCAACCAGATGGCGCCGCATAACTGCGGCGATTGGACTCAGGGAACTGGATCCTTCAGTCCCTTCGCGTTTTGGCGCGCTTCTGCGTCGCGGCGAACTTTCGCCAGACGTGCCTTAGCCTTGCCAGCCGGGGAAGCCTGAGCAAAAAAATTTGGCGGGCGCACGCTCCGGTGCTCATACGATTTTTCTTAGAGACTGCCTCGAGGTGCACCGGGCGCGAACTGGCGTCCTGCCCCAGGAATTCGACCGCGCGACAAACAGGACTTGCGAGTCGCAGAAACGACGCACTGCTCGCCGCGAGTGCAGTGCGTACGTCTAATTACCATAACGGCGCCAGACTTTGGCCGTCGCGCCGAGTTCCGGCCATTTCCAGGGCAGATCTTCTCTGCTTGACGCGCAGCATCACACCAGTCCCTTTTTCAGCTCTTCCAGGGGATATTTTGTGCCGCGCCAGACGATGCCGTCGTTGCGAAGCGCGTGAACCATGGACCGTATGAGGATATAGGTAAACAGCGTTGAGCTCACCGGATGGAGCAGAAAATAATAAGGCGGGATTTTGGAGTTCCGCGAAATGCCGGCATAAATCGCAAACATTGACAGGAGGGCGATTACGTAAGGCAGACGCTCCCAGCCCTGGGCCAAGCAAAGGCCAAGAAATGGTCCGAGATTGAGGAATGCCAGGCCGAATGCCGAGAGCAGCGTGCGCCACCACTGAAACGACAGGATGGCGAAAAAATTCTTGGTCAGATTGTCGATTACGCCGGCGGTGCCGCGCGCCCAGTGGATCGAGATCAAGCCCCCGCCGAAAACGTTGCGCTGCGCGAAGCCGGCATTTTTGACGATTTTGCCCAGCCGCATGTCGTCGAGGACTTCCATGCGAAGCCTCTCGTAGGTGCCTACGGCATCGTAGGCAGGGCGGCGAATCAGATTGAATGCGCCGACGCCTATGTGGTCCTTGGCTTTCGGATCGGCGACTTTCCACGGCCGATGCCCAAAGACGAACATGGTTTGAAAGAACGCAATCATCATGGTTTCGCCGGGAGTCTTGGTAATTATTTCCGGGAAAAGAACGAGGTGATCGGCCCTCTCCGCTTCAGCGTAAGCCAGCGCGCGGCGAATGGAGTCGGGTTTGAACAGCACGTCGGCGTCGGTGAAGAGCAACCAGTCTCCCGTGGCTTGATTGGACCCTGTCCACATGGCATGGGCTTTGCCCAGCCAGCCGCAGGGAAGTTGGCGATGATGCATCACCTGGAGCGTGGGGTTCCCTCGCCTGCTTTCGGGGTGTCCCACTTCTCGCTGTTTTAGCGACAAGTGGGATCTCATCCTGTCCATGATCTCGCCCGTGCGGTCGGTCGAGCGATCGTCGACGGCAATCACTTCGTAATTGTCGTAATCGAGATTGAGCAGACTGGTCAGGCAGGATTCGACGTCCTGCTCTTCATTTCGTGCCGGAACGATGATCGAAACCCGACGACTGCCGCAAGCCGAGAGCGGATGGCGATCCCATTCCGGGGTGGAGATATCGGCGACGCTGGGCATTCCGAATGCAGCATCGACGATGCGCGAGAACCAGGCGAGGGCGAGTATGGTGCCGGCAATCCAGTGAAGGTAATGCATCCTGGGTTAGCGATTCCCCGCCCCGGCTGCTTGTGGATTGAGCCGCCCGCCAAACTGAACGATAGGCGCAAATTTCATCCCGTAAAACAGAATCGCAGCGGAGACGACCATGGCAATTACGGGCAAAATGAAGGCTGTCTGCAGCGAAATTTTGTCAGCCACATAACCCATCAGTGTGGGAGACGGTACGTCTCCCAATAGATGATAAACAAAAAGGCTCACTGCGAAGGCCGTGGCACGAATGCGCGCGTCGACCGAATTAAGTACGGCCGCGTTTAGCGGCGAGGTGTTGAACAGCAGGAAAAACGCCGCTACTGCGATCGCGGGAATCATGATCGGGCCCCGTATGAATAGGGCCACAATCATCAGCGGAACGCCGAGCGCCATGCTGGCCGCGGAAACGAAGTAGTACGCGCCTTTCATTCTGGGCAACAGGTAGTCGCCGAGCCATCCTCCGGCAAGCGATGCCACAATGCCATCGATGACGATAATCATGCCAAACATCAAATTTGCAGATTCGAGGGAATATCCGCGGGCGCGCGATAGGAATGTCGGCATCCACACCTGAATGCCGCCCAGGGCAAAAGTCATCGCCGCCATGCCCAGAGTCGAGGTCCAGAATGCCGGGTTGCCGGCCAAGCCGGTCAAGGTTCCGCGCTCGGGAGTTCCTTTCTCGGTATCGAAGCGCCCGCGCTGCGGCTCGCGCAAGAAAATCACGGCCAGAGCCAGAAGAAAGCCGGGGGAGGCGGCGATGTAGAAAGGAAAGCGCCAGCCGTGATGGGTGCTGAGATGACCGCCCAGCAGATATCCGGCGGCGGTGCCGACCGGAATGGCGAGGTAGAAAACCCCGAGGATCCTCCCGCGCTGCTCTTCCGGAAACAGGTCGGCTACGAAGGTTGGAGCGATGGTTACGAATGTGGCTTCGCCCACGCCGACGAGAGTGTGGCGAATCAGCAACTCCGTGTAGCTGTGCGTGACCGCGGTCAGTAAAGTAAGCCCACTCCAGAAAATTGCGCCGCCGAGGATGATGAATTTGCGCGAATAGCGGTCGGCGAGCGGCCCGACAAACGGCGCCGCGAACATATAAAAGAGCAGAAACGCGCTGGTGAGATAGCCGACTTGGGCATTGCTCAATTGAAATTCGCTCTGCACCAATGGCTGCACCGCGAACAGCACGGAACGGTCCACATAGTTGAGCAGGTTCAGCGCGGTGAGCAGGATCAGCGCCCAGTAGGGGTGGAATTTATTAGGGGTCACGAGTCGAGCGAATATAGCATGCGGGCTCGCAAGCGCCCATTCCAGCTGGGGGAACGCCTCCCTCTTGGCCACCTGGCCACAATGGTGGTCGAGATTCCTCCCCGCGGGCGGAAGTCGCCCGTTACTTCGGCCCAGACTGGCTTTGCCCAGCGGACCACATCCTCGAGCACACGGTTGACGACGTTCTCCTGAAAGATTCCAAGGTTGCGATAGTTGTGCAGATACTGCTTGTAGGATTTCAATTCGAGGCAAACCTTGGCGGGCCGGTAGCGAAGCGTGATCACGCCAAAATCTGGAAGGCCCGTTTTCGGGCAGACGGAAGTGAATTCCGGATCGTCGATAACGATCTCATATCCGGGAAACTGATTGGGCCAGGTTTCGATCTCGGGAAACTCGGCGTCCAGCCCCGCGGCGGCGTGCCGGGGAGTGTAGCGCGATGGCTTTGGCATGAGGGTATTGTAATGTGCCCCGCGGGCCCGGCTCGATTGACGGTTCCATGGCGTGCCCTGTTCGCATCCTGGCGGTTTCCGCGGCATCCAATTCAACATGGGGATAGAATTGACGACGGTTCTTTGGCGGCGTAACGAGTGATAAATTAGCAACTTGCAGATTTTCTCTGTCGCAGCCTGAAAAGATAACCGATTGGCCACAAATCATAATTCGAACGGCCGGCCGGCCACGCGCAAAGGCCGCACTTGGATCACGGTTGGCGCGCTGGCGCTGCTTGTGCTCATCCCCATTTTCACGCGCCAGGGACCATTGCGGGTGCGCACTACTACCGTGGAGCGTGGGCCGATTCGCAGTCTGATTTCTACCAACGGCAAGATTGAGCCGGTCGAGAATTTTGAAGCCCATTCCCCGGTTCCCACGACCGTCAAGCGCCTCTACGTGAAGGAAGGCGACCGGGTAGGCAAGGGGCAGCTTTTATTGCAACTCGACGATGCTGATTTGCGCAGCCAGGCGGCGCGCGCCCAGGCGCAGATGAAAGGGGCGCAAGCCGACGAGGCCGGAATTAGCGACGGCGGCACGCGTGAGGAAGTGCTCACGCTTGACTCTCAACTGCTGAAGGCCCGCACTCTGCGCGATTACGATCGGCAAAATCTCGATGCGCTGCGCCGACTCGAACAGCAGGGTGCAGCCTCGGAGGGTGAAGTCAAACAGGCGCAGGACCAGCTGCAGCGCAGCCAGGCCGATCTGACCCTGCTCGAGCAAAAACAGAAAGATCGCTATTCACAGCCGGAGGTCGCGAAGGTGCAGGCGCAAGGGGCCGAAGCCCAGGCCGCTTACTCTGCTGCCGAAGATGCGTTGCAGAAGTCGACGGTGCGCGCGCCATTTGACGGCGTGGTCTACTCGCTTCCCGTCAAACAAGGCGCCTACGTGCAAACTGGAGATTTGCTCTTGCAGGTGGGGAATCTTTCGAAAATGCTGGTGCGGACCTTCGTCGACGAACCGGATATCGGACGGCTTGCCCCCGGGCAAAAAATTGAAGTCACCTGGGATGCAGTTCCGGGCCGCATTTGGAACGGGACGGTGGGGACGATTCCCTCCATGGTAAAGCTTCACGGCGCCCGCAATGTCGGAGAAGTCACATGCACTTTGGACAACGGTGACCGTCGTTTGTTGCCGAATGTCAATGTTGGTGTCATGATCATAACTGCCGAACACAGCGACGTTCTCACGCTGCAGCGCGAGGCCGTGCATATGGACGGTATGAAGCCTTACGTCTATGAAGTCGTGAATGGCGAACTGAAGCGGCAAGACGTTGAGATCTCACTGCAGAATCTGACCAGAGTCGAAATCACCGGCGGGTTGCCGGCGGACGCGGTCGTTGCGCTTTCCTCGGCCAATCCTGCAAAACCTCTGGCCGATGGCGCTCGCGTCCAGGGGGTGCAATGAGTCCAGCGCTTTTCATAAATGGTTTCATTAAGTTTTCAGTTGAGAGAGTGATCAGCGTGAGGGCAGCGATTTTTCATAATCGCTTCACGAGAGCCGTGCGGAATCTGGCGTGCAGTCTGTGTGCGGCTGTGCCCGTACTTGCAATGTCAGCGGGGTTTGCGGCGGATTCTGTATCTGCTCAATCTGCGCAAGATCTTCTTGCCGCAGGGCGTGTTGATCAAGCGGTGCTGGCGCTACAGCGGCAGCTTCGAGTTTCTCCCACGGCGGAGTCCTATAACTTGCTATGCCGGGCTGATTACGAACTCGGTGCCTGGGATGCCGGAATTCCGGCCTGCGAAAA
>JASHRB010000537.1 GCA_030037575.1 Candidatus Sulfotelmatobacter sp.
CGACCGCGCCCCCATGCCCGGATGGAGGTATGTGGCGCCGCCGGTTGACGTAAAATCGCGCTTACCCTCATTGGCCTTGGCGTGGGGCGCGTCGACAAAAGCGCCGCGGGGTGGAAGCGAAAGTCCGCGCCCGGTCAAGGATTCCCCTGGCGGTTTTCACCGCGAACTGCAATCCTCCAGCTCGCGGCCAGGCGGCCGGAGCAGGCGTTATCCCGAACCACCGGAAGTTCAGGTTCTTTCGGGGTGGGCGTGAATTTGGCGCCGGCCGGCGGTTGCTGAGCGGGCGCGCGGACACAGCCATCAGAAACCAAAGAGGGCAACTCTCGCGACCACGCAAAAGAATACGCTAGGGAAAGAAAGCTTTGAGCCTTCCTTCCATAGGCAGGTTCCACCCACCCATAACCGAGGTAACTTTAGCCTCCGGCAGGCCCATGCTAGCCTCGAGATGCGCTGGCGTATCAGCTACTTCCGACAATTTTTGCGCTTTCACGATGCCACGTCTCCCCATTTTTCGGCTGGGTAAACCGGAAAAGCTTCCGCCTCCGGAGCTGATCGGGAAGGCCCCTTCCATCGTGCTCGAGGGCCTCTCGGTGGGTGTGGACAACCTGCGCCACGACGTCGCCCTCAGTCCCCGCTTTCTGGAAGTCGCCCGCGCGGAAATCATGCGTCTTATCGTGCGCCACGGCGAACTCGAAGGACTACTCGCCGCCGAAGCCAAGCCGCGCAATCAGGCTCCGGAGTGGTTGCACCATGCGGCCGCCACGCCTGTTCCGACGACGGCAGACAAAACCGATTGGAAGCCGCTGCTCACTGAATTGCATTTGGCCGCCCTGAACCGCGCGAAAAAGGAAGAAAACATCTCCATCGATCTTGTGGCCCGGCTTGCCATTACGAAATTCCTGCGTACGGAAATGCAGCAGCAGTTCGCACAGGTCCTCGAACGCTGTCGCGTCCTGCTCAAGAACTACGAAGGCATTCGCCACGGCAAAGGCATCGAATATCGCGAGCGCGTGGCCGCGTTTCAGGTGCGCAAAAAGATCATTCTGCGCAAGGCCGGTCAGGATTTGTTTGAAACTCTGCGTGAGATCGAGAAAGAAACGCTGGCCCGCACCCGCCGTTCGTTCTTCGGGGACTCGGGAATCAGCGAATCGGCCGACGCCGAGTCGGGCGAGAAGCACCCATCGACGTTCTCCGCACTGGCCGCCCACAGCCTTTTTGTAAACCGCCTGGCGTTCTCCGAAGACGGACGCGACGACTATCTTTGTGCCGAGCACTACGTCATGCTGGGCAACTGGGAGCGCGATCCTGATCGCTATCCACGCTTGCGGGATATCGTCTGGCGTTTCATGCGCTCGCTCTACGGCGAGGAACTCACCACCGAAACCATCGACGCCTGGATGTGCGTTCCCGAAAATGCTCGCGCCCTGGTCGGCACCGGCACACCCGATGAGTCCACCGCCCAAGGCGAGGCTCAACAAGAGCGGCTGGCAAAGTGGGTGCGCCTGCTCGAAGATGAGCAGGTCATGGAGTGCGTCATCGCCTCCTACTACACCCTGCCCTTGCTGGGCGAATACGCGCCGCGCATCAATCCGCAGCAGTTGAAAAACGCTCTCATTTCGCGCCCGGAATGCGATCGCGTCGAGCGCATGATTGAGGAGCACGGCAAGCTCTCACCCAACAGCCTTTATGCTGCCGTCGGCAAAGTGGCCGGCTGCCGCGGCCCCGAGCGTTGCAAAGTGGCCGCGCGCTTCCTGCAGGATTTTTCCCACTATCACCGCGACCTGCGCCGCCTCGAAACTCTCACCGGCGCGCTCGACTCGGTGAATTTGGTCAATAGCGAGAAGGTGCTCGAACTCTCGCGCGTGAATGGAACACTTTACGAATTTCTGCTGCCGGAGGAGCAAAAAGACCCGGAGCAGGACCGCGTGCTGCGCCACGTCGTCATTAAGGCGGACGTGCGCGACTCCACGCATCTCACTCGCACACTGATGGAAAAAGGCCTCAATCCGGCCTCCTATTTCAGCCTGAATTTTTACGATCCGGTCAACAAGCTGCTCGGCAAGTACGGGGCACAAAAAGTTTTTCTCGAAGGCGACGCCATCATTCTCGCCATCCTCGAGCGCTCCGGAGAGCCCGAACTCGCGGTCAGCCGCGCCTCGGTGCTCGCCCGCGAAATGATTGAAATCGTCCGTGGCTACAACGACCTGATGCGCCGGTCGGAAATGCCGGAGCTCGAACTCGGCGTGGGCATCACACTCCAGGAATCGGCACCTCTTTATTTGATGGATGGCGAGCACCAGATCATGATTTCCGAAGCGCTCAACGAAAGCGACCGCCTTTCTTCTTGCAACAAGCGCGCCCGTAAAATCATGGAGCCGCTGGCCGGCCCGTTTCACGTCTACGCCTTTCAGTCCGCCGAAGCCGGCCAGGCCTCAAATCCCGAAGATTCCGTCATCAGCTACAACCTCGGCGGCATTCGCATGAACGAAGCCGCATTCCGCAAACTCGAACAGGAAATTTCGCTGGTGCCGCTGGCCGTGAAGCTTCCCCCGTCCCTCTCTTCCGACAAAGGCGAATACAAGCTTTCGAGCGGCACCGTCCCGGTTGATCGCGATATTTTCCGCAAGATCGTCGTCCGTGAAAGCCGCATGCCGCGAATCAATTCCGAGGATTTTTCCGTTCAGGGATGGACCGACCGCACCTACTACGAGATTTGCACCGATCCCGCCATCTACGCCGCGCTGGAAAAAAAGAAAGCGGCCGCGCGTTAATTGGTCTTGCGCCAAGCGCTCCGCCGGGCGAAGCCAGTCGGAGCGCACAAGGGAAAGATCCCCAGCCATCTCCGTGGTATTCCCGCCGGGCTCGCGGCCGGCATCAGAATCCCGTTCCCTCCCGCACCGGCCGGAAGGGAACCCAGAAAGTCGCCTCGACGTCCACGGGCGTTCCGCCTTTGGTCGCCGGCTCAAACTGCCACTTGGCAACCGCTTGGCTCGCGTAGCGGTCGAGCCGCTCATCCGCGCTGCGCAACACGCGAATATTTCCCACCGTGCCGTCGCGGTGAATCACGGCATAAAGAATCACCGTCCCGCCCACATTTTGCCGCATCAACTCCAGCGGGTATGCCGGATCGATTTTCCGCACTGCCGACGGCGCAGACAAATCGTCGTGCGCTGCCGACTCCAACCCGGCCGCCGCGCGCACATACGACTCGCTTGATCCCGAATCCTGCTTCAGTGCCGCAAAGCGAATAATCCAGCTTCCGCCCGCCGAATTCAGATTGGGCATGTTCAAACTGAGCGAATAGAATTTGCGGTCTCCGAAAACCGCGCGCTCTTCCTCGGAAAGTTTGCTCTGGACTTCCGGTTGCAACCTTCGCCCTGAAACCCTGGGCGGCCGTGCGCTGGCAATCAAATTCGGATTCACCGCATACGCATTCGAGTGCGCGACGCCCTCGCCCGAAGCCTCCGCTGCCGCATTTTTGCTCTTGCCCACGTACAGTCCGGCGGGCAAGTCACGGCTCTTGCCCGCCGCACCGGTCCCATTCGTCTTTCCCGCTCCATCGGCTCCGGCTGCGCCGGTAGCTCCGGGACGGCCCGCCGGGGTGGTGGCAAAGCTGCCTCGCCGGTTTCCCGCAGCCGGCTGAACCGGCGCTTCCACCGCCGGATGCAGGTTCAGGGCGATCAGGTTCGCGCCCGCTCGCGACCGGCCGGAAGCGCTGGCCGATGGCGGAGGCGCGATCACCTGCACCGCCCGCGCGCTCGGTTGCGCCCCCGTTCTTCCCGCTGTTTGCGCCTCGAGAGAAAGCTGTGGCGCAGGGGCGATTACCGCGCTAGGCGCAATATTGATATCACTCAAACCTCGCACCGACTCGGTCGCCGTCGGGGGAGGCGCAATCACCGCGGTTCGCAGGTTCCCGATCACCTCTTGCGCCATACGCTCCCGTTCCACATCCGGCGGCGGGGCAACGATCGATTGCTCCATGGTCGGCGCAATGCGCGATATCTCCGACGCCATGACCAGCGGAGCCGGTCCGATCGGCGTGGGCACCTTTTCACTCCACGCCACCACATTCGGCAGAGCGATGTCGTCGCGCAACTTCACCTTCGGCGCCGTCACGACCGTCTGTGTTCGGTTTTCAGCGTCGCGGGGAAGAGAAATGATCGGCTGCGCGGAGAACTCCGGCTCCGGTTTTTCCCCCCGGGCTGGGCTCAGTTGCCGCGTGTCGATCGGCGGCACGGAATCTTCCGCCGTGTAGTACACCACCTGGTCGTGGGGGAAGGCAGGTTGGAGGTCAACCTGCGGGCTCCATGCAAGCACGCGCGAGCCCGCCCAGATCATGGCGATGGCCAGAATATGAAATGCGCCCGACTGCAAAAACCGGCGCCACGGCATTCTCGGCTCGATGAAGACATCCCGCCAAAAATCTTCAGGCTGGTCTTCGCTTGCGGCCTTTTCACCGGCGCGGAACAACTCGCGAAAATTCTCCAGGAAATCGCCCGGCCGCGAATCGCGCACCGGCAGCAGACACAGATCGCCCGTTTGTCGCTCCCTCTCCCCGACTCCCAGCGATCCCGGACCTTCGCGCATCGCTCTATCTTAGATGCTCGGCGGCGGTTACGGGCAATTCGTTGCCAGTCGAAAGGGCAGGTTTCGAAGGCGCGGCCGGTTCTCGCCAACAGGGCGAGAACCGGTCTTGTCTCGAAGTGGCGAATGGTTCAATAACCGCTTCTGCCGCCTATTTCACCGTCACCCTCACGTAGGTGGTGTGAATCGGCTTATACCCGTTGTTGGGATTGATGTCCTCGATCGCCAGTTGGTAAGTTCCCGGTCCGGCTAGGGTCACGGTTTGATTGATGAACGCACTGTTCACGCCCACCCCAGTCGGCGATTCGCCCAGCTTCACCCCGTGCGTGTTGTCCCACACTTCAATGTGATCGACAATCGGGGTGCTGGCGCCGCTCTGTTCGTACGCGTATGCGTTGATCGGAACGGTCGGGGCAGACCAGGTCGAATTGTTCGCAGGAGAATTTACAAAAACTCCCTGCGTGCCCGTGACGGTGAAACTCACGTTGGCCGTGTGCATCGTTGTCCCCGCCGCCGTCACGTCGTGTATCGACAGCGTATAGGCGCCCGGAGCCAGCGAATACCACTGGTTGATCTTGGTTCCCTTGGGCGAATTGCCCAGCTTGGTCGAGCCATTCCATACTTCAATGTGGTCGATTCCCGCACTCGATTCCTCGGCCTCGGGCTCGACCGCAAATGCGCTTACCGGCACAAGGCTCGCCTGCGTGGAACCGTTTGCCGGAGTATTCACGGTCACTCCATAATTGGTCATCAGGGTGTAGTTCGTCAGTTCCTTATGCAGGATGGCGTAGCTTGGTCCCACGCCGATGTCCTGCACCGTCATGGTGTGCAGGCCATCTCCGCTCACGCTATACGCCTGGTTAATGGTTTCGCTGAAAACATTTCCCAGCTTGGTCGCGCTTCCATTGAACGTGTCCCACACCTCCATGTGGTCAACCTTCGCGCTCAACTCCGAGGCTGCCGCATGCACCAGCAGCCGTGGCCCTTGCGCGGAGCCATTTGCCGGTGAATTAATGACCACGCTTCCCGCCGCCGGGGGAAAGAAGTCCGACATGTCCGGCACGCTCGCCGACCACCCCGGATAGCTCGATATTCCCAGCGAGTCCAGCATCGTTCTCAATGCGTTCTCGTGCTTGTAGGCGATGTCCGAAACATATCCGGGCTTTACGTTCGGCCCAATGACTGTCGTCAAGATCTGCCCGGCATCATCATCGGCGCCGTTGTCGAAGGTCACGATCAACAATCCGCTTCCACCCGGCTGAAAATCCGGCAGGTCGAGCATCGGTGTCAGGTTGCTGTTCAGAAAATCATCGGCTTCCAGCAGAGAATCGCTGAAGCAGTCGTCATGATTATCCCAGCATCCATCCGGAACGATGATGGCGAAGCGCGGCAGCGCATTATTCGCAACATCCATCCCGAACTGCTCGAAATCCACAATATTCCCCTGCGATCCGAGGGTATTGC
>JASHRB010000538.1 GCA_030037575.1 Candidatus Sulfotelmatobacter sp.
GGAGGGGAGCTGCTTGCGCCACTCCTCTTCGCTCTTGACGACTTTGGCGATTCTCACTTTGCCGATTTTTTTGCCATCGTCGGAGAACTGCACGACGGTGACTTCGCCCGGTTCGGCCTGTGCCGCTGCCGCCACGACGGGATGCGGTCTCGCCCAATGCGCGAACAACCCTCCGCCTACCGTGGCGCCGGCAGCCAGCAGAAATTGGCGACGGGCTGTGCTGATTTCGTTTTTGCGATCCCCATCGAACATGGCGCTCACCTCAGCGATACAATGCAGGAAACTCTTTCTTCAAGTTCTCTACCTTCGGCGCGTCGTTGTACACGATGTAAGGATTATCCGGATGCAAGGCTGCATAATTCTGATGATAGCCCTCGGCCCGGTAGAAGGCTTCGAGCGGCACCACCTGCGTCACAATCGCCTGCGGGAAAACCTTTGCCTGATTGAGCTGCGCGATATAGGCTTCAGCAATTTTTTTTTGCTCATCGTTGCGGTAGAAAATCACCGACCGGTATTGCGTGCCCTCGTCCGGTCCCTGGCGGTTCAGTTCGGTGGGATCGTGCGCAACCGAGAAGAATATTTGCAGCAATTGTCCGTAAGTCACTTCCGAGGGATCGTAAACCATCTCGACCGACTCAGCATGTCCAGTGCGGCCCGTGCTGACGCTCTCGTAGTCAGGGTTTTTCGTCGCCCCGCCGGCGTACCCCGAGGTCGCGCTGCGCACGCCCTTCACATGCTGGAACACGGCCTGAATTCCCCAGAAGCAGCCCCCGGCGACCGCCGCGGTTTCTTTGCCGGAAGTCGAAGCCTTGCTCTGGTCAACCCGCGGAGGAGGGACTGCGGCGCTGCTTCCGGCACGACACGCCACGGCTACCGCCAGCAATAAGACAATCATCGCCGACATGCGAATCGAAATCCTGGACATACACCCTCCGAGGAACGCGACCTTCGAACCTTCACTCATTAGAGTGACCAGTTCAGCCGAAGTTTCGCCGGTGATGGTGGATGCGAACCCAGCAAAACTCAAAGGCATGGTGGAAGTGGAGAGACCTACATCGGCGGAAAGCAGAGCGGCCATCACGGTAAGCTCAAGAACGAAAGATGTGGTCATGGGATGGGAAAAGCGGACCGGACAGATCGCCCGGGCGCGAGGTCGAACGTGAAGATTGGGCCGCGTTGCTGCCTCAAATGCATGATCCCGATTTTTGCTTGACATTCGCCTTATATTCGCCAACAATGACGGCATGGCGATCACACGCAGGCAGCGCGAAGTCTACGACTTCATCTCCCGCTTCGTTTCCGAAAACGGATACTCTCCGTCGTTCGAAGAAATCGGCAAAGGGCTGGATTTGAACTCTCTGGCCACCGTGCACAAGCATGTCACGAATCTGGAGAAAAAAGGCCTGCTCACGCGCGATTATAATCGCAGCCGCTCCATCGATCTGCTGCCGCCCAAAGGACGGCTGAAGCAGTCGATGAACGTCAACACCGGGGTGATTTTGCCGCTCCTGGGCCGCATCGCTGCCGGCCAGCCGATTGAAGCGATTCAGAATCAGGAAACGATTTCGCTCGCCGATTTCGTGCGCTCGAAAGAGGTGTTTGTGCTCGAAGTGCGCGGCGACTCCATGCAGGATGAGGCGATTCTCGATGGCGACTATGTTTTGGTCGAGAAATTAAAGACTGCGCACAACGGCGACATCGTGGTGGCGGTCGTGGATAAAGACGAGGCCACGCTGAAGCGCTTTTATCGCGAAGGTGACCACATTCGCCTGCAGCCTTCAAACGTGAATATGAGACCGATTATCGTGCCGGCGGCGGCGGTGGAGATCCAGGGACGAGTGATCGGCGTGCTCAGGAAATACTGAGGCGCGCAAGAGCCATGCGATTTCACATCTGCTGAAATCTCAGCTCCACCGCCATTTTTACGGCCACCGGCTGGCCGCCCTCTGTACCCAGCCATGGGGAGGTGGTCACGACTGTATTCCGGGCGGATCCCATTCCCTGGGAAGAGTGGCGAAATAAGAACCTACGCCACCCGATTCAAGAGTTTGCTGCGTATTTGAGTTCCAGGCGGTCTGCTGCTCGCAGCCGCCTACCCAATGTGCTTGTCGAGGGCCTGCGCGATAGCCTCTTTCGGACGGTAACCCACCAATTGTTCCACAACCTGCCCGCCCTTAAAAACCAGCAAAGTGGGGATGCCAGTCACTTTGTAGCGCATGGGTGTGGCGCTGTTGGCGTCGACATCCATTTTGCCGATTTTGATCTTCCCCGCGTAGTCCTTGGCTAATTCCTCCACAATCGGCGCAATCGCTCGGCACGGACCGCACCAGGTCGCCCAAAAGTCCAGCAAAACCGGTTTATCTGACTTCAATACGTCCGCGTCGAAGTTCGCGTCGGTCACCTCGACAATTCCATTTCCTGCCATCTTTCTGTTCCCCCCTCGCAACGTCGCATGGTCGGCCGACGCCCAAGCGAGCAGTCCTAGCCGGTCTCGGCGATAAATTTTTCTGAATGCGGTCCTCAAATGAGTGAGGATCTCTTATGGTACCACCGCTATTCGATGCATGGGGCAGAATGAAAGTCGCACGACGACCGGGCTGCCGCGCTGGAAGGGCTTCTCGAGACAAGCGGTAGCGGCAAAGGGCGAACGGAAAATAAAAAAGCGCCTCGAACTTTGCAGTCCAAGACGCCTCGGCAGCCCTCCCCCAGAACTGCCAAACCACGAATCGAATGTTAAAGAACCCCCAATTTCGTGTAAACGTCACTTTGGTAATGAGTTTTCAAGGCTTTAGCGAGGTTCGAGGAGGACCGGTGGCTGTACCCGCAGCACCCGGAGACCGGGCGGAACTCGGCCGATCCTCCGGACTCACTGCAGCTTCTGCCAGGTCAGTCCACCGTCCGCGGTGATCCAGATTTCGCCCGTGGAGGTGGCAACCTTGCCGTTTTGCGGATCGGAAAACTCGATGCGAGAGATGTCACCGGTGGGTGTAATCCTCCCTTCCGATGAGGGAAATACCTGCAGCCAGCGGTTTCCGGAATCGATCGAATGATAGAGAACGGCCGCCGATCCGCCCACCCAGACCTCCGGGCCGACGGCAGCGACGACGCGGAGCACGGGTTTGGCCTGAATCTGCTCGTTTGTAACGCTTATCGACACGTCCTCCCAGGTTTTGCCCGCATCGAACGACCGTTGTAATCCGCCAGTCGCGGTAATCGACCAGCGAGGAGAAGCGCGCATCATGAGGGATGGCGAGGTTTGAAGCGGCATCGCAGGAGGGGCGGGCATGGCCTGTGCCCCAGGCGAGGATGGGGCGGCGACCGCAGGTTTGGCTTTCACCACATCCGCATTCGCCGGGGTCTGATAAGGCCATCCAGCCGAGGCCTGCCTCCGCACCAGCGCATCGGAAGACCGATCACTCGCGGTTGCCACAGCTGCAGACTCCGGGGACTCGGCTAAAACGCCATTCTTGGCGGACGTTTCAGCCGAGGCTTGCCCGAGGGCGCGGGCATTGCCGGGAGGCAACCCCTGTCTTACCTGTATTCGCGGCTTTGATGTGCTCTCGGCCGATGATTCGGGGGCATTCGGACTAGCCGGAAAACTCCGCCATGATGGGTCTCCGAGCCGCGCCGGCGGCAGCGGGGAGGTTACTTCCGCCGCATTCGGCTTCTGGCGCTGATCGTATTGCAGGAGAGCAACGCCCAACACGGCGAGAGCTGCAACTCCCGCGAAACTCCAGCGCAGCAATGGGCGGCTCAGCCAGCCGGCGCGAACCTGAGGCGGAAGGCTCCGGCTCGCGGTCTGGTGCAAGGGCATGGCTAAGACCATCACGTCACGGCAGGCGGGGCAATTGGCCAGGTGATTGATCACCTGCTGGCGCTCATGCTGGACAAGCGACTGCTCCGCCCAGGCGGCCAACAGATCCGGTTCCGGATGGGGGTCAGCCGATGCCGCTGTCTGCAGCCGATCAATCACAATTTTGGGAACGTCCTGCATCGCGCTTGCCGCTCTTTCTCTCCTCAGCTCTTCATGCTCTGCGTGTTCTTCGGTGGCTCAACTTTTCGCCCGCCGTGCTAAGTCTTCCCCAAGGCCTAAACCTTCTTTCCCGGAGAACGCAGCCGCCGAGCCTTCTTGCGCCAGGCTGCGGTGAATATTTATGCGTATGTCGCGCACATCGATTTCCATGGCCTCTTCCGCTTGCCGCCGCGCCATGCCTCGCTGCATCATGCCCACCAGAATTTTCTTACGAAGAGACTTGGCCAGTTTGTCGACTTTGCGGCTAATGGTGGATTCGTGCACCCCCAACATGCGCGCGATCTCGGCCAAAGTGCGACCGTCGAGATAATACGCCGCCAGCACGAACCGTTCTTCGCTTGCAAGCTCTGCCAATGCCGCGTCCGTTGCCAGTTCCAGGCGTGAGTCAGCGGCGGGCAAAGTCGCGGGCTCGGGAGCGGCAAATTGCGCCCCCTCCTCATTTTCCTCATCGAGGCTCACCAGCCGTTTGGCGCGCCGATAACGATTCACAAACTCCTGCGCCAGCACCGTGCGCAACCAGCCCTCCAACGATCCTCTCCCGGTGAATGAAGACAACTTGGAGACCCGCACGCCTTCGCGGAGCGTGGTGCCGTAAAGTTCCGCATAAAGGCTGTCGGCGAGCTCGCGCGCCGCCGAATCTTCTCGAGCGATGCGCAGCGCTGATTGATAAAGTTTTTCGCGATAGCGGGTAAGAAAAATCTCCCAGGCGGAATCGTTGCCCGCGGCGCAGGCCCGCGCCAGCGCGAGCTCTTCGACTCGGAGTGTCAAAAGAAAAGTGCGCGCTTCTCGGTGGTCGGCGCTGCTCGGAAGGTACTTGCTGACGACGCTGGCCAATATCTCCGCGAGGAATTCGCGGGTAACGCCCATCTTTTCACAAGCACACTTCGTGTGCAGCTCGGCCGCTAATTCGGCCACGGCCGATTGCACGGAGGCGGAGATCGTTGTTGGCGTCATGCAAGCCAAAGGAGCAAAACAGACCTGCTCTGATGCTACCAATTCCTTAGACGCTCGTAATGTGAATTTTGTCCCCCAGGAAGGGATTTTTGCCGGCGATAATCGCGCCGATGAAATTTCTTGCACTATGACCAGCGCAGTGGAAATCGTGGCGCCGGCCATTGAAAACGGGCCGGTCAAGATCTTGATGGAGCCGCGGCGCGGTGGCGAAAACAATTCACCAGGTGATCATTCACCATGCCCACGGCTTGCATGAAGGCGTAACAGATGGTGGATCCGACAAAAGTGAATCCCTCCTGCTTCAGGGCCTGGCTCAAGCGATCGGATTGCGGAGTGCTCGCGGGAACCTGATGCGTCCATCTCCACCGGTTGACTCGCGGTCGACCGCCCACAAAGTGCCAAATGTAATTGTCGAAGCTGCCGTGCTCTTTTTGCAGGCGCAAAAATTCGCGGGCATTTTGCACCGCGGACGCGACTTTCAAACGATTGCGCACGATGGCGGGATTTTTCAGCAACTGCGCGATCCTGCCCCGGTCGTAGGATGCGATTTTTTCGACATCGAATTGATCGAATGCCGCCCGATAGTTTTCACGCTTGTTGAGAATGGTCTCCCAGCTCAACCCGGCCTGGGCACCTTCGAGCAGCAAAAACTCGAACAGTTTCGCGTCCTGATGCACGGGCACGCCCCACTCTTCATCGTGGTAGCGAATCATGAATTCGCTTTGCGCCCAGGGACAGCGGCGGGGCGATTTCGCGGTAGAAATTTTGCCGGACATTCGAAGGCAACTTACGGCTGAATCTGCGCTAGCGTTTTCGGCGATCGCTTGCAAATGATCAGGCCGAGATCCTGGCGACGATGAACTCTGAGGGATCCGCGCGGAAGATTTCCGGGCGAACTATTCCAGCGACTTGGGATCCGACTTGTTTTTCGGCGACTTGGTGTCCAACAACGCTACCAACTGCTTGGCGCATGGAGGAATGGCCACCTTATGCTCGGCGATGATTTCCTTTGCGCTTAACTTCTTGCCATAAAGCTTTTGGTTGGCGTTGCCGTCGGAACGCAAAGTCGAGCCCTCCAGGGAGACGCCCGCGAACAAGCCGCGGTTGCGCGAATAAGAGAGAATCTCGGCCTGCATCACCACATCGGTTGCGCCTTCCGCAGTACGGCCTTTGGGGCCAGCCGCCGCAGATGCGTCCGCGCCCAATTTCACTTTGCTCGAAAGCAGCGAGCGCGCGCCGCCAGGATTCATCACCAGCAGCACGAAGTCCGTAGCCTGGCCGCCCAGCTGAAACCCGATGCTCACGCCTTCGAGGGCATAAAGAGCCGGCGGCCCCCAGGGACCGGTATAGTGTTCGCCGCCGCGGCAAATCATCACGCCGCGCCCGTAACTTCCCCCGACGCCGAATGCGCCTTTCTTGACGGAAGGCAGAATCACCACACATTCCGCTTTATCCAGCAAATCTTGCGGGATGTCGTCGGGAATGTTGAGGATTTCCCTCATCACTTCGCCGGCATCTTTAACGCGTTCTTGTTCGCGCACATCGTCGGCGAATGCGGCAACGGCCAACACCCGCAACGCCAGCAAACACAGCAGAATGGCCTTGATTTTCATGGAATGATCCTCCGCCTTAGGCTGAGAAAACTTCAAA
>JASHRB010000036.1 GCA_030037575.1 Candidatus Sulfotelmatobacter sp.
GGCAGCTTAAACGGCTGGTTGAGTTTTCCACTTCGCCGGAGCCGCAGTTGCACTCGATTTCTCCGCCGCTGGGCGGATAAGCGGAATCTCGATCACGATTGAAACCCCTTCATTCTCATCTTGCGGCGCCGGACAAAAGATGCGCCCATGATGTTGCTGCAGGATGGCTTCACATGCGCTCAGTCCCAAGTTCGAAAGGACCTTGACTGAATCCGACGCCGGGTCTTCCCTCGAAGAACTGCTGGAAATCTGAATCGAGGCGAACTCTTCGCTGGGCTTTGCCGAGACCATCAGACTGGCGTCGTTCTGTTGATCCGAAGTGCGCAGGACATCGTTGATAATCTGTACGCACACCTGCAGTAATTGGTTGGAATCCCCTCGAACTAGCAATCCCTCCTGGGGGAGCTCGGTGCGCACGCGGAGGGGCAGAGTTTGCCATTGCGATTGCGAAAGCTTGATGGCCGTGCGCAGCAGGGTGTTGAGATCAACCGGGGCAAGCGTCATGGGCGTCGGCTTGGCAAAACTTAGCAGGCTGGCCACCAGCGACTTCGTCAGCCGGGCATGTTGGCCGATCTTGGCGGCGAGTTCATCTTGTTCCTTGTTCAGAGGCTTGCTGAGAACAAGCAAATCGGAGTAGCCGAGCATGGCTGTGATGGGATTGTTCAACTCATGCGCGGCGCCGCCGACAAGTTGGCCGATCGAAGCCAGTTTCTCCGACTCAGTGATCTGTGCCTGCAAGCGCTTTAAGTTGGTGAAGGACTCGTGCGAATGCGTGAGCAGCCGAAGCAGTTCGCGATCGAGCAGGCGCTGGCGCACAAAGACCATGGCGCCCATGAGAACGGCCCCTCCCAGCGTCAGCACGACACGGAAGGACCGTATGCGCCAGGGAACTGTGGCGTCGAGCAGAGCCCACTCTGCGAAAACGGGAAGGCTGAAGGCCGCAATCATACCCAGGCGTGCCAGCCACACGCTATCGACGGTGGAAGTGGGGCGTATATCGGGTTGCGGTTCGCGAGCGCGCGTCCAAAGCCCAATGAACGTAATCCAGGCCATAGACGCGCAAAGGGGAATGTCATAGAGGCTTCCGCTATAGTAGGTGCTCCTGCTCAATGCCCAGTTCGCCAGATAAGAGCTGGCGCCGTAGAGGGCGCTGGCGCCGAACAAGTTGGCATAGAGAATCTTCCAGCCGCCTTTGCTCCCCGCCCATCCCATAAACAAAGCAGCCAAGAGGGCCAGCTTTTCGACCAGATACAACGAATTCAGATTGCGGTCGTACGCTTCGACATTGGGAATGACATACTGCCAGGGAATCACGGCGAGGACGTATAAGTAACCCCATACCGCCATCATAAGCGCAAAATCCAGTCGGCGGAGACGCGGCGCATACTCATCCTGGGGAGCATGCGGACGCAAAGCTACCGCTGCGATGAGCGGAACGATGTGTAGAAAAAGAACCAAGTCTCCCGCGAAAAGATCGGGTACTTGCTGGCGCAGCCAGACTTCGTAGTAAGTCCACAGCAGTTGATAGGAGAACCAAAACGTGATGCCCGTCGCCAGCAGGGTCCAAAACAGCCGCAATCGGCCGCGGGAGAGGACAAGTTGCAGCACCAACGCCATCGTGCCCGACAGCAGCAGCACGCACTGAACGATGTCGCTAAGGGCGGTCAGGCCGAAGGATCGTGGGAAGATGAGCGCAGCCGCCACCAGAGCCGCAAGACAGGCTGCGACTGCCACTGTCCAAAGCTTATAATACTTGCGCAAGAGGCGATCCTCGCCGTCATTGTAGATTGAGGCCGAACGGACTCTCGGTTACGGAAGTAATAGTTAACCCGGGTCGGCCGCCGGCGAGGATTCTCCCCGCTTTCGCCAGCGGGTTTACCTCAAAGTTTTTGTTGCCAAACATTCTTTCTTATCAATAATATGCGTGACGTTTCTTGCGTCTGAATCCTCGTCCCACAGAAAGTGATCGTTGCCCGTGAAGTCCAAGCATTGCTTCTTAGGCGGGTCTCTAGCCCCCACAGATCCCGGCGAAGTGCGCCGCATTGAGCGCTGGCTGGCGACGGCGCGAGTGTTCCTGGCGGTTTCAGCATTGGTTGCCATCCGCATGGACCCAACGCAGCTGGGTAACTCTCCCGCCGCATACGGGCTGCTGGGTTTTTACATGGGGAACAGCATCCTGGTTCTGATGCTGCTGCGGCGGCGGAAGTCCTCGACCGCCTCGTTCCGGCTCATGGTTCATGCCGCAGACGTTGTCTGGCCCGCCTTTATTTCAGTTTTTGGAGATGGTCCGCGCAGCCCGTTCATTTTGTTTTTCGTTTTTGTGCTCACTGCGGCTGCTTACCGCTGGGGTTTGTGGGAAACGCTGAGCACCGCTGCGGCCGAGGTTGCGTTGCTCTGGGCTGAGAGCTTTGTGCTGTTCCACGCGTGGTCGACACGACAGGGCACGTTGCCCTGGCATTTCTTCTCCGGCCTGCGGATGAACACCACCGAGTTCGAGCCGCAGCGTCTTTTCATGCTGTCAGTCTATCTGCTGGTGATGGGTTTTCTGCTGGGCTACCTTTCGCAGCAGCAGAAGAAGCTGCGAGCCGAAAAGGCCGTCGTCACGAGCATGTTGGCCAAGGTGCGGGTCGAAGCCGGGCTTACCGGAACGCTGCAGCAGATCTTTCAGGAAATTGTCAGCATCTATGGGTCGAGCCGCCTGATGGTTGCCTCGCAGGAAATTCACAGCCAGAGAAGTTTTCTCGGTGAGTTGCACAACGACAATGG
>JASHRB010000539.1 GCA_030037575.1 Candidatus Sulfotelmatobacter sp.
AGCGAAACTCCGATGTTTGTAAAGTTTATTTCTTAACACTCCCTTAGTGTTCGTCATGTGATGATCTCTACGGTGCGCGGTGAAGTCACGAGCATCACGGGATCCGTAACCTACAATCCCAGCGGTCCCGCGCGGGGACGCAGTGGAGGCCACCATCGATTGCTCGACCGTGAACACGGGAGTCGGCAAGCATAACCCTGAGCGAAAGACCGCCGATTTTCTCGATACCGCCCACTATCCTACGATGAAGTTCAAATCCAGGCGAGTAGAGAAGGTGGGTAATGGCTAACTCACGGTCACGGGTGATCTGACCATCAACGCCACGACTCAAGAGGTGATTCTTAACGTCGATGGCCGGCGAAACAATAGATGCCATTGTCAGGCACTGGTAGGACACTATCGCCGCCTTGTTGTGCAATTCCAATCGGACACTTATCACATATGCTCACTTACCTGGCAGAACCCATCAAGGGTACAAGACCTCGACGACTTCGACGACTATTTTGATGAGTTAACATTCCGCTTTAATCATGGACGTCCCAGGCTCGGGGCAAGCCCCTCTTCCGCCTCGTCCAACAGTCCGTTAAGTATCGTGCCAAACAGGCACGCAACACCACACCGATCATTTTCAATAGAGAACTATTCCGTGTGTTTTGATTGACACATTTGTAACCCTTCGACTATATCTATTGCGGCATTGAAATGAATTCCGAGGGTTCGAAGAACTGTGTGCCTATCCGGTTTCGCGGCAGAGGCTGCGAACTTAGATCGTTAACAGCAGCTGGACATTACGTTGTGTGGTCTATGTAGTAGGACGTATAGCCGCTTCAGCCTTTCAGCAAAGGAGAACAATGAAACTTATTTCGGTCGTTTTTACGTTGTTCTTAGGAATCATTTTGGCGGTGCATTTAGCGATGAATGGAGAGGTGGGTGCAGCTCTTAAGAATCCACGAGTAGCAAATGCACTCTTTTGGTTTATAGGCGCACTCACAGCATTGGCCATAGGAGCCACGGGCTGGCAGAGTGGAGTTCTGACAGGAGTAAGGGAGATTAACCCACTGCTTCTAATCGCGGGTGGTATGGGCGCTTGCTTGGTCTTCGCGATTGCCTGGATGCTGCCTCAGGTAGGCGCACGAGCGATGTTTGTAACTTTGATAGCTGGACAGGTTCTTGGAGGAATGGCGCTATCCCATTATGGTTTACTCGGTTCACCGATACAGAAGGTCTCACCGATTAACATTTTGGGAGCGGCTGTGATGATCGGGGGAGTCGTTCTGAGCACTTACACTACATAGCCAAGGGCTTCGCCCTTGATGTCCCATCGAGTCCCGATGGATGCAGCAACTGGACATTCCACGTTATAACGATAACAAAATTATCGTTATCTGGCTTATCTCACAGAGATTTTGGTGGGGACTCTGCTCGGAGTCAACCTTCGTTCGATGTCTGGTATTAATGGTTGCATAAATATGTGCATAGTTACAGGAGTGCTGCGAAGCTGAAAGAAAGATCGTACTAACTCAGGCGTGCGTTGAATCGAAAACAAAATCGAAAACAGGGCAGCTTTGAATTCCTCTTTGGTGGCCACGAACAGCTTCGCCAGGCGCGCCTTGGCATGATTCCACACTTGTTCATCCGGATTCAGCTCTGGGGAGTATGCCGGCAGATGCTCCACCTTGACTTGTCCCTTGCTTTCCTTGGTATAGCGTTGGACCGGTCCGCTGCCGTGGTAGCTGGCACCATCCGCGATCACAATCATCGGTCCTCCGGTATCGGCATGAAGTTTCTGGAGAAACTCCACAAAGCGCGGCCCGTTCATGCGCCCTTCAAAACACTGGAACCTCATATCCCCTCGCGGGCTGACCGCGCTGATCAACTTCAGGCTGAAACGATCGCCGCTGTCTTGCACCTCCGGCGTTTGTCCGATCTTGCCCCAGCTCGTGCCCCGATGAGCGTCGGAGCGCACCACGGACTCATCCACAAAGTAAATGACCGCTCCCATCTGTCGCGCCTTGGCCTGCAGTCCGGGAAACGTCTTCTCCAGATACTCCTTCATTTTCTTCGGGTCGCGCTTGTAGCTTTTGTAGATCGGCCGTTGCGGACTCAGCCCCAAATGCCGCAACAGTCGGCTTACCCCACTTTTACTCAGCTCTACTCCAAACTTGCGCTTCAGCAGCGTGCGAATCACTCCCAGAGTCCACAAGCAAAAAGGAAACTGATATTGCCGCGGATCGTGCTTGGTAATGGCCTCATAGAGCCAGCGCAGCAGTTCAGCGTCCAGCTTGCGCTTACGCCCGCTGCGTTGTCCTTCGCGCAGCGCGTCATAGCCACCGTGGCGATATCGTTCCAACCACTTAAAAATCGCGCGCGGGGAAGTCTTGAGAATACGCGCCACGGTCGCCACGGAATCTCCAGCGCGGACGGCCTCCACGGCTGCCCGTCGTTTCTGATATCGGGCTTCCAGTGGGGCACTCGTGGGCTCAAGTTTGCTCTTGCTCTTCTTAGCCATGAGCTCATTATGCCTGAGTGTTGTGGATTATGCAATTACTTATGCAACAGGAATATATTTATGCAACGATTGATAGATGAAATATGGAATCCGCGATCACCGTCAATGGCCTAGCGACCATCCCGGAATCTGAGCTTGGCGGCGTCGACCCGATCATTCTTCTTCTCGGATACGGCGATCGCCCGTCGAATCCTTATAATAACAATACGGGTGGCCTGCGGCTTTAACGACAGGAGTGAACGCAAACGGGCGTGAGCACACCTGCAGCGAAGGAACGGTGCGATTGTGCTCTCGGTCGCGAACCCTAAGCTGCCACTGGTTTTTTCAGGACGCCGCTCGTCGCGCCTTCGGGGGAGGCAAGGGCACGAAGTTCCGAAGCTATGCAAATCACGAAGCAGACGACGGCCGCCTCGAACAAGTTCCGCTTCGTCAAGCTTATTGCCGTGAAGATCGTTCGGCCGATGCCCAGATGTACCAGCGTACCGCAAAGCAGCGCGATCCAGCCCACATAATACGTTATCCTTCCTACCAACTGCAGTCGAGCAAGGTGCCCCATCGGATTCCCTCCCGATCCAAAACAGTTAAAGGAAGCTAGCAAGATTCTTGCCAGCCCGCGGAATTGTACTACGACTTTCGCAATTCTAGTAGTATGAGTGAGCGCGCTAAACTGTGAGACTTCGGGCTCTATTTGCCCCGCCGTGATATCCCGGTGAGTACACATTCCCCCTTCCATTGCCCTTCTCCGGAGTGGGTGCTGTTTGACAAGCATCGGTTGCCATCCGGTTCCACGCGTTCGTCTCTGGTTCGCTTCTGCAGGAAGAGCCTTCTGTATCAAATGTTTCCGACTCGATACCACCACTAGAACGTCGCCTTTCTGGGCGACCGTTGCGGCGCAGCCGGGTTGCGGAAAAGCTCCTGCGACCTGAAGTGATTGCGCTAGACGGCAGTATCGGTCGCACAGGTAGCTGCATTGGCTTTCGGAAAGAATCTGATGAGGCCGTAAATGGGATCACTTCGTAGACGTCTGAGGAACTATAGTTGAATTGGGTTTACCAAAGGCGTAACTCTGATTCTGGCCCGTTGCGTATCCGCTTGGGGTCGACCCATGAGGAACCTCTACCAGGTTCTGAGTCAGAGGAGCTGGATATCGAGGGCGTGCGGAAGGAGATCAAGGCGCTTCACTTTGTGATCCCTTTGCTCACCAAGGACGCGCACTGGAATGACACTGGGCTCACTCCGCCCGGGTTTCAAGCAAGTGAAACTCCGGGAGCGAAAGGGCAGCGTTGGACGGAAAGGTAGCCGATTTCTGTTTCCCTCGCGTATGCCTTGACAGTAGCTCGGTCACCTCCAGCCGCTCGTGGAGGCCTAGTGTGCATCGGCACGGCAGCCCGGGCTCCAAAAAGGTGCCTATCCGCGCCTTTCCCCTTCCACACCATCCTGAGTCCGAGGTTTAGAATGCATGACCTCGCCACCGAGGATTCGTACCCAACGGGTCAAGACGTGCTATCTGGACATCTTCCATCGTGACCTTTCGGTCGGGCTATGCCGAAGCACCTTTGATACTTGGCCGCTCGCCGATTTAAGAGGATATTGCCAATAGTGATGGATGAGACTCACTCGCGTGATGTCCCACCCATCGCAGCCTGAGTTCCAATTCCAACACGCACGCCAAGGCAGAGGTATGAACAAACAACTGATCTGGGTCGACGGCGAAGACTTCAGTGGCTGGTGCTGCTCCCGCTGCACGTGGGGTATGACAACTCCCCGCCTGGAGAGCACGGTCGCCGCGCTCGCCTTCAACCGGGTTGCACAAGAGGACTTCGAGAAACACACCTGCGTCCACGAAACGCAAGGAGACGCATGATACGCGTCGCACAAGACCGCTTTCTTCAAGTGTGCGGCAAGCCCGGCGTTTATTGGTCCGCATCACCTCAAAAGCCGTGACTACATACCAGTAGCAGCCTCGGGGCTGTCCGTGAACTCGCGGACCGTGTACCCGAAGAAAAGCGGTCGGTGCGCCTCTGTTTGGGCGCGACGCGGTTACGTCCGGGCGGTTCAATTGGCTTATTGTATGGATCCGAAGCGAATGCGCCCAATGCTCCAAGCAGGTTAAGGTTCTGCGAGCAGCGACCACTT
>JASHRB010000540.1 GCA_030037575.1 Candidatus Sulfotelmatobacter sp.
GTCGTAAGGGCCAGCCCAATCGGCCCAACGCGATTACTTGTTGTCTTTTTTCTTCGCTCAAGGCGTTGCTCATGTCGACGAAGGGTACAGAGCCCTTCGTCGC
This sequence comes from Candidatus Sulfotelmatobacter sp., assembly GCA_030037575.1. Lineage (GTDB taxonomy): Bacteria > Acidobacteriota > Terriglobia > Terriglobales > Acidobacteriaceae > Sulfotelmatobacter. The sequence continues at coordinate 104 of JASHRB010000540.1, forward strand.
TGTCAACGTCCCGGTCTCTCATTGGCCGGTTTTGAGGTGATCTCTATTGGCCGGTTTTGCCTGATCGCTGAGGCCAACTTCGCATGCGTTCACCTAACGCAAAGGAATGACTGTCAATGAACTGGCTACATCTGGTGTCTTATTTCTTCGGAGGTCTTTTCTTGGCTAACTTTGTTCCGCATTTTGTGGCGGGTATCCAAGGGAAGCCCTTTCAAACACCTTTCGCAAAGCCTCCGGGCAAGGGACTCTCTTCGTCCACCGTGAATGTTCTATGGGCGTTTGCGAACCTCGTTCTTGCCTATTTGCTTCTGCTGCGTGTCGGTTACTTCGACCTTCGATCCACCGGCTGCATCACGCCATTTGCTGTGGGGGCCTTATTGCACAGCCTTTTCTCGGCGCGGCGGTTCGGTCAGCTTCATGGCGGCAATACTCCAACACGGCCATGAGGAATCCACTCTCGAAAGCTTTCCGCGCCCTGGAGTTCCACAACTTCCGCTTGTGGACAGCAGGTGCTCTCGTATCGAATATCGGGACTTGGATGCAGCGCGTTGCACAAGATTGGATTGTGCTGACGCAACTGACTCATCATGATGCGACGGCTCTCGGTATCGTGACTGGGCTCCAGTTTGCTCCGCAACTCCTATTAGTGCCTTGGAGTGGCGTGGCCGCGGATCGATACAACAAACGAAAGCTCTTGATGCTGACTCAGGCGTCTATGGGAGCACTAGCAACAGCACTCGGAATGCTGACGATCTCAGGTCACATTCGACTCTGGCATGTGTATATGTTTGCCGTTCTCTTCGGGGCAGCAGCAGCTCTGGATGCACCGGTGCGGCAGACCTTCGTTGGCGAGTTGGTGGGCGATGAGCACCTTCCCAATGCGGTCGCAATCAACTCAACTTCGTTCGTAGCCTGCCAGATGCTGGGTCCAGCAGCGGCGGGCTTGGTCATCGCGAAAGTCGGAACAGGCTGGGCTTTTCTCTCAAACGGCATATCCTTTGGCGCTGTCCTGCTCTCGATGTATCTCCTGCGCGTCCACGAGCTCAAAGGTAACGAAAGACCGTCTGAACTGCGGCCCGGATTCCTTGAGGGCCTCAATTATGTGTGGGCCAGGTCGGATCTGCGATCCATCCTCATCATGCTCGTCCTTGTCGGAGTATTCGGCATGAATTTTCCCATTTTTACCTCGACGATGGCGGTGACCGTCTTCCATTCTGATGCGCGCGCATTCGGTTTGCTGTCATCGATGATGGCGGTCGGCACGATCGGCGGGGCGCTCATGGCGGCCAAGCGCGATAAACCAAAGTTTGGCACGTTATGTCTAGGCACCGCAGTCTTTGGAATCGGTTGCGCTCTTGCCGCGTTCTCTCCCGGATACTGGTGGTTCGGCGCGGCCCTTGCGCTCATCGGAGCAGCCGCCATCACCTTCATGACAGCGACCAACAGCATAATCCAGCTCTCGACCGAGCGAACCACGCGAGGCCGGGTCGTAGCTATAGGCATGGGAGTGATGCTAGGAGGAACAGCGATTGGGGCTCCCGTCGTTGGCTGGGTGGCGAATCATTTTGGCCCACGCTGTTCTCTCGGCATCGCGGCGGCTTCCGCATTCGCTGCGGCTTTAATCGCAGCTCGAATGATGGCTGGACCTGCCGCGGTGCCCCAGGATGCCTGACCCCAACCTCCTGTCAGATTGCCGACAGTGGACCTAGACACACGGTTACAAGAGCGATGTGCTCGTGAGCATCCGGTGTTACGCAATACATGACGTTGGCCGTTTTTTGGAAACGGACAATTTGAGGGCTTTAACTCGACTGTCGAAGGAATAGTTATCTAGCCGGCGCGCGGAAGTGCTGGGCCCCAGTTTCGTTAATCCGAAAACAGGCTGTCGCGATGCCGTGCAAAAGGAAATCTTTTCGCAGAGCGAAAATAACAATTCTTGCAATTTTCAAAAGTGACGACAATCGAAAATAAGGAATTGTCCGGGTTGAGCTGACTCCAACAACGGCGCGCCTGCCACAAAGGCAGCATCCTTCTTGTTCAAAATCAGCTGTGTCAGAACTGTGTCAGAACTGCCCCAAAACACCCCTGATTGGGACTCTTGGAGATCTGTTTTGAGCGAAGAGCAGACTCCCCAAGTTATTGCTTTTTCGGGAAAGCGGTCAGAAAAAGTAGAGCGTTTGGAGCCGGTTTTTGTGCGCCCAAGGCAGGTGCGCTACCAGGCTGCGCTACGCCCCGACATGATCAGCAGAATTGATTCTAAAGTACTTCCAAACTTTCTTGCTACCCCCGAACCCTGATTTTTGGCCTCGACCGTGTCAAAACCGTGCTCATGGCACGGTCACCGTGGCAGTATGCGCACCTGCTTTTGCTAGCTCGCCTGCTTTTGGAGCAGGACAATTTCATTAGCGTGCCGGTTGAGTTTCGCCAGGGCCTCGCGCTTCATCTGCAACTTCATTTGCGAGTATTTCTTGAAGACTTGCGCGTCTCCCTGGCGAAGCATTTGTGTGACCCACTCGTCGCCTACACCTCCAGCGCTGAGCCGCGTGGCGTAAGTCGAGCGCAGATCGTAAATGCGAAAATACGCTACCTTGGCTCGTCGCAATGTTGCTTCCCAGGTGAATCCGGACTCGTCCGAGGCAAGAAACTACAAGGCTGAGCGATTTCCAAGGCTGTCCACTGCGGCGGAGTAGTTCTGGTTATTTCCTTTGGAATGCGCTGGCCATCAGCTCTTGTTCTGCTTTTGGAATCTTCAGCCCGGCTGCTTCTTCTCGCCAGCCGGCAACCGCGTCTTGCGCTTGCTTTAACGCGTCACCTGCTTCGCGCGCGCTCAAGCCATAGTCTCGTGAAGCGTCCATGGCGATGGAGACATCACAAGCAGTCTCAACCTCGTTGATCGCCAGTGTCAGTTCCTGTCGATCAATGGAAGGATTGATGTCGTAAGCCGGCGACAACCGGATACCGCTTTGGTTGATGAAAAATCCGTGATTGCGAAGGTGATCGTCGGTGTTGTGAATAAGAATATTGAACAGTACACGTCGAAATAATTGAATGCAATCGGCGTGCGTATCGGCGCCACGCGACTGCAATAAATCAACAAGTTCCAAATAGCTTGCACCAGTTTCGCCATCCGTATGCTGGGTCAAAATCATGGCGGAAATGAACGCCAGCCGGCCTCCTTTTGGCATCCGATCGAAACGTTTCACCAGAAACGTGTTATGGGGGCTCTCCGGGAAACGTAAGGGGCTTGCATCGGGGACAACGACCCCTGCCTTTCTCGCCATACTGTGAGCGACGAGTTCCCATCCGCCCATATCACGAGTGTCATTTTTGCTGGGGAATTTTGCCATGCACAATCTTCCGGTCTCATCCCGCACAGAAGCTTTCGGCCGCGCTCCACCGAGCGAAGATCCTGGCGCGAACAGTTGCGTTATCCATTTTTCATAAAGCGGATTATCTTCGTCGTCGATGTGTTTCTCGAACTGGAGGCTGGCGGCCTGCAACTCCCGCAACGAAGTGAGGGGCGGAGCTGCAAATTCCGCGTCGCTATCGATGAAGGGTGTATTGACTGCCTCTCGAAAGCGCAGTGCCCCCAGACGAGTTTCGTCGTGAACGCCGAGGAGAAAGTCCCATTCAGTCAGGGCGCGGGGTTTGCGTTTTTCTTGGCGCGCACGCACGTTTTCACGGCGTTGCATGAGCACTCTTCCCCAGCGATCCGGCGCCGAATCGAGGAAAATGCCAAAGTTCTTGCGCTGGGGTGCCGGATACTGATGACCGGCTGCTAAAGCGAGGTCCGGATCGAATGAAAAGACTTCCGGTTGTCCCAGCCAAGCCCCGTCATATTCAAAGGAGAAGATTTCACCAGCACCGCTTTGCTGGCGATGGAGTTGTCCCATGAGAACGGGGTGGCCAAACCGCTCCAGATCGATGCATACCTCAAGCGTATTGAGACCTGGCATTAGGACGTTTCCTTCGGTTTGTCGACGGCGTCAACAGTTGGAGTCGGCGAGATCGGCCGTTTTGGTGCGCGGCGTTTCGGAGACAAGCCTGTGTCTTGTAATTTTCGACCCAGCGGGTCGTCGACGGCTAATTTTGCGAGGTCCTCCTCGAGGCGCAGCACCTGCATCACTCGTGCGTAAATTCCGAGGGCAACTGCCGCATCACCTTTTTCCACTCTCGACAAAGTCTTTCTAGAAATGCCGGCGCGCTGAGCCACCGATTCCGCCGAGTATCTGCGGCGGAGGCGGGCCAGCTTTAAGTTCTCCCCATAGGCTCGCAACAGGCGGGAAACTCGGGGCAGGAGAAATGGTCCAGTCCTCGGCATAATGGGTAATATCTTACCCAAATTACAGTTGTTTTGCAACTGATATGACACATTGAAGGGCCTTCACGAGGCGCGCGGATTCTCCCTCCGAAGCATTTTCCAGAGCCAACGGAACCGAATGTTACAAATCGGCGCTTTCGCGTCCGGCTATGTATGAAGGCACCAGTTGTCGGCCTGAGCCCTGCCATGACCAAAGTTTTGGAGAGTGACAAGGTCCAAGTGCATAAAATTCAGGAAAGGTACACTCCGCTGGCGTTGTCAGCACAATAGGCACCTGGCTCAGGGTGTAACAGGATACACCGAGAAATGGACGCGCAACCATCATTCGACCCGTCCGAACAGTATAGGAAGCTTTCGCACGAATGGTTTACGGATCAGAGGCCAGACCCGCCTTTTATTCCACGCGATTGGGCAGACGGTCTCATCCAAGGGGCCGCCAACTGGATTGAGAGCAGCGAGATTCCGGAGTGGCTCAATCTCAGCATTGCAAATGTGCCCAATGTGCTGCTGCAACTTCCGAAGCCGGATAACCGTTGGATTCTACAATTCAGAGGGGTTTTCATTGGGATCTTCGATTTTCGTCTAGTGTAATGTCCGCGAAATACCTAGACAGTTTTGTGGCTCTTTTTTCTTGTGGGCGGCAAGGTACAGCCCGGTTGAATCTTCTCGAGCATTTGCCGGCAGCGGGATAGCTTGGCCATGATTGACTCCACGGTGGCTGTCCAAACAAACGGCTTGGGATTTTCGTTCAGGCCTCCAGAAATTCTCCGATAGCCAGCTGCAGGTCCGCGACGCTGAAGAAGGCGCCGCGCCGAATACATCGACGCGACAATTCACCAAACCAGCGTTCCACTAAGTGCAGCCAACGGGAACTGGTGGGCACAAAATGCAGCACGAAACGCGGGTGTTTTTTCAGCCAGCTGCGCACTTCTTATTTCTTATGCGTGCCGTAGTTATCGATCACCAAGTGCAGGGGCAGGGGTGCGGGAAACTCTGCGTCTAAACGCCGGAGAAATTTCATGAATTCCTGATGGCGGTGTCGTTGATAACACTCTCCCACCACCTTGCCTTGGAGCAGTTCCGGGGCGGCGAACAAGGTGGTGGTGCCGTTTCGTTTGTAATCATGGGTCAGGGTCCCGCAGCGCCCCTTCTTCATGGGCAAGCCGGGTTGGCTGCGATCGAGAGCTTGCATCTGGCTCTTTTCATCGACGGGTGGTGTCCTAGTTTGAACTTCTCAGCGTTCGAGAGTGGCATGAATCGTGCTCCGTACCCACCCTGAAACGGTTTGATTGCTGGCCTTGGCGGCTGCCTCTATTACTTTCAGATCGTCATAGCGGAAGCGTACAGGCACAATCCTTCCCTTGGCTTCGCCCTTTGGCCCGAGAGACGCACTCGCACGGGACGAGGTTTCCAAAGTTGCCCTCGTGCCGGATCTCTTTCTCGTTCATTCGCTACTCTCCTTCACCAAATCCAGGAGTGCCTGCAACCCCATTTGAAACCGGTCCGGCATTGCGGGCGGGCGTCCCTTGCCAAAGGCCTCCTTGAGCCGGGGAAAAGCCCCTGTGGCGAGTTGCCTCTTGACGAGGTTCCGATCAACTCTTGGGTCACTGGCAGCTTCGCGAAGGGCGTATCCGAAGACGAAGTCATCGACGACGGCAAGCAACGCAAGCTTTTCTCTCGTGGTCATGGTTGTCGCGGCGAGCGCCTGCAGGCATTGTTCCATGTGGCGCATCGCGTTGACGCCGGGGGGAGCCGACAACATGGAGGAGAGCGCCCAGGGGTGTCGCAGGAAGACATCCCTTGTCCGGGTTGCGATCACGGTCAATGCCTCGTGCCAACTCGCGGGCAGGAATGGCGCCAGCACTTCACCCATGAGCGCGTCGTCCATTACGGCAATCAGGTCGGCCTTGGTCTTGACGTAGTAGTAGAGGCTCATCGTACCGACACCCAGTGCTCGAGCGATCCGGCGCATGGAAACTGACGAGAAGCCCTCAGCGTCGGCAATTGCCAGGGCTGCGACGGCGATCTTTTCACGACTCAGTGGGGAGGAGCTTGACATTCGTACACTGTACCATTAACCTGTTCGTACAATGTACGACACGCAGGTAATCATTGTCGGCGCTGGACCGACCGGCTTAACCTTGGGGATCGAACTTGCAAGGCGTTCCATCGCTTTTCGTCTAATTGACGCGGCGGAAGGTCCACTGCCCGGCTCGAGGGGAAAGGGAATTCAACCGCGCACGCTGGAAGTCTTCGAGGATCTCGGCGTCCTGGCAGCAATCCTCGAAGCGGGAACGCCGTATCCGAATGTGCGGGTGCATCTTGGGCCTCTTTCGCTGCACCTTGGACCGCTGGGAGGACACAAGCCGGCGACACAGTGCGTGCCTTATCCGAATCTCTGGCTGCTTCCGCAGTATCGCACAGAGGAGATCCTGCGACAGCATCTAGCCCAGCTCGGCGGGCAGGTTGAATTTGGTACGGCATTCGAGCGAGTGACGGCAGGCGAACGAGGCGTACAAGTCCATTTCTCCACCGGAGAGTTAGTGACCGCAGAATACCTGATTGGCTGCGATGGCGGGCACAGCGCGGTCAGGAAGGCGCTCGGATTGGCCTTGCGCGGAGAGACTCTCGACACCGAGGCCGCGTTGGTTGCGGATGTAGAGGTCGAGGAACTGGATCACACCTATTGGCACGTGTGGCCCTTCGCAAAAGGAGGTTCTATCGGCCTATGTCCGCTGCCGGAACCTTCGCTTTTTCAGATGATGTCGCCCCGAGAGCCCGCGGAAGGCATCGAGGTGGCAATCCAAAGAGTTTCGGGGTGCCATGTCACGCAGATTGTGTGGAGTTCGATGTATCGGCCTGCGGTCCGTATGGTCGATCACTTGAAAGTGGGCCGCACCTTCCTTGCAGGTGATGCGGCGCATTTACACCCGCCCGCCGGCGGCCAAGGATTGAACACCGGGGTTCAGGACGCGTACAACCTGGGGTGGAAGCTAGCGCACGTTCTTCGTGGAGGCCCTGACTCACTGCTCGACACCTACGAGGCTGAACGCCTGCCGGTTGCAGCTGCAGTGCTGGGACTGAGCAAGCAGATCTATGGCACGCGCTCGCTCAAACGTGGAGAAGCGACGAATCAACTCCGACTCCATTACCGGGCTAGCGCACTGTCGTTGGGTAAACAGTTGGGGCGGCTGCACGCCGGAGACCGGATGCCGGACTTACGACTCACCGACGGCACCAGGCTGTTCGAGCAAATGCGCGGCACCCACGCCACAGAATTCATTACAAGAGACGGGATACAAATCCT